>JBKPNA010000169.1:0-9058 GCA_046765695.1 Actinomycetota bacterium
AACCGGGTGCGGATGGTGGTGGCCTCGTTCCTGATCAAGGATCTGCACATCGGTTGGTGGCATGGCGCCGAGTGGTTCATGAGGCAGCTGCGCGACGGCGACATCGCGCAGAATTCGCTGAACTGGCAGTGGGTGGCCGGCTGCGGCACCGACCCTGCGCCGTACTTCCGAATCTTCAACCCGGTCACGCAGTCGGAGAAGTTCGACCCCGATGGGATCTACATCCGCCGCTATGTTCCCGAGCTGGCCGATGTTCCGGATGAGTACCTGCACCAGCCATGGTTGACGCCGAACGGGCCTCCGGCGGGATATCCGGCGCCCATCGTCGACCACGCGGCCGAGCGCAAAGAGGCGCTGGATCGCTACGCTGTGACGAGGAGTTGACGGTCGGTTCTCCGTGAGAGAAACCACGTTGACCGCGACTCCGGCGCCGCATACGTTTGACGTACACGGGAAGGAGGTGGTCCGAAGAATGAATGACTTTGGGACATGTGAGGTGTCGGCTAGTTAGCCGCACGACCTGCATGCACGAGTAGGCGTGTGTCGCTGGTCCCCTGCGGCCGGCTAATCCACAGCCAACACCCGAACCCGCGAGTGCCGGATCTGTCCTCCCGGCCGACGCCAGTGCTTCATTGACGTCGCCAGCTCGCGGGTTTGTCCTTTCTCGCGAGCGACCAGGTCTCACTCCTCCGCCGGAAGGATCGGGCTGAGCGTCTTGACCGTCGCGATCGTGTCGGCGTCGGCGGCGGACTTGTCCGGCCGGTAGCGCAGCACCCTCGCGAACCTCAGAGCCACGCCGCCCGGATACCGGCTGGAGATCTGCAGTCCGTCGCAGGCGATCTCGACCACGGTGGTCGGCTCCAGATACACCGTGTACGCGTCGCGGCGCAGCTCCCGGCTGAGGAAGTGCTCGGTCTGCCAGGTCAGCATCTCGTCGGTCAGGCCCTTGAACGTCTTGCCCAGCATGACCCAGCCGCCCGTATCCGGATCTCTGGCCGCCAGGTGCAGGTTGGACAGCCAGCCCTGGCGGCGGCCGTGCCCCCACTCCGCGGCGGTGACCACGAGGTCGAAGGTTTGCCGTGGTTTGATCTTGACCCAGGCCGAGTCCCGGCGACCGGCGGCGTACGGGGCGGCGAGGTTCTTGATCACGACGCCCTCGTATCCGTCCCGGACGGCAGCGGCGAACCGCTTTCCCACGTCCTCGGTTGCGTCGCAGACCAGTCTGGGCACGGTGACTGTTTCCGGCAGCGCGGTGCGCATCACGTTCAGCCGCTCTCCCAGCGGCGTATCGAGTAGGTCGCGGCCGTCGACGTGCAGCAGGTCGAAGAAGAACACCTGCAGCGGGCGGTCCGGTATGGGACCGGCCGGGTCGATCTCACTCATCGCCCGGGAGGCCACGACCTGGAACACCTCCGGCCGTCCGTCTGCGCCGAGGGCCAACACCTCTCCGTCAAGCACGAGCTGGGTGTGCGGGAGCCGCTGCACCACGTCCACCACCCCCGGCAGCCGGCTGGTGATGTCGTCAAGGCTGCGGGTGAAGATGCGTACGTCCCGGCCGTCACGGTGCACCTGCACCCGGACGCCGTCCAGCTTGTGGTCCACCAGCACGGGCAGCCCGGTCTTGGCCACTGCTGCTTCCGGGTCGGGCGCGCTGGCGGCGAGCATGGGCTGGATCCCGGTCCCGACCTGCAGACCGACTGCCTCCAGCGCGGCCAGCCCGCCGCGCAGCAACACGGCGGCCGCGCCGGTCGTCGAGGAGAGCAGCATGGCGGCACGGCGTACGGCGGCCAGGGGCACTTCGTACGCCGCCGCCAGTCCCTCCTGGACGGCGGCCTCCATGGCGCCCTGCCGCAGTTCACCGGAGACCAGCCCGAACAGCAGGTGCTGCTCGGAGGCGGTGGCCCGGCTGAGCAGCGCCCGCACCGCATCGGTCCGCGCCGAGGCCGAGCCCGGCCCGCTCAGGTCGGCCATCTCGGCGAAGGCCTGGTCCACCTCGGCCACTGTCAGGGAAGGCTTGGCAGCGGGCGGTGGCGGGTTCTGCAGCGTACGCCAGCCGACGCCGGTTCGGCGCTGCCGCAGTCCTCCGGAGAGGTACGCCACGACGATCTCGACGTTGTCGGTGGAGGTCTCGCGCAGCACCTCAGCGATGAGGTCGCGCTTGGCGTTGCGGGACCGGGTGGCGGCCAACGCAGTCCTGGTCTCCGCCAGCCGGCTCAGCAGCATGAGGGAATTCTGCTCGCGAGCACTGACAAAGTCGGTGCATCCAAGCTGCGGCGCCAACCAGAACCCTGCGTGGCTCTGCACGAGTGCAGCAGTTTACGGTGCAAGTGAAGCCTCGCCGATGAGCGAGCCCGAACGGGATTGAGGAGGCGTAACACGTGAGCACTGTGGAGAAGAGCGTCGAGGTCGACGTCCCGGTGAGCACCGCGTACAACCAGTGGACCCAGTTCGAGTCGTTTCCGGAGTTCATGGACGGCGTCGAGTCGATCACCCAGGCAAGCGAGACCCGCAACCACTGGGTGGTGAAGGTCGGTGGCGTGACCCGCGAGTTCGACACCGAGATCGTCGAGCAGACCCCAGACCAGGTGATCTCCTGGCGCAGCGTCGGTGGCGACACCGGCGGGCACAACGGCCGGGTGACCTTTGAATCGCTCGGGCCATCGGCGACCCGGGTCAACATCAGCCTCGGCTGGGAGCCCGAAGGCGTGGTCGAGAAGGTCGGTGCAGCCCTCAACTTCGACCAACGTCAGGTGGACAAGTCCGCCGAGGACTTCAAGGAGTTCATCGAAAGTCGCGGCGCTGAGACCGGGAGCTGGCGCGGCGACGTGACTGGCGGCACACCCACGAGCTGATCCACCCGGAAACCGGTCACAGACGACATACGCTGACCCGCGAACCGTGTCGTTTGTGACCGGTTTCGTTGACTAGCTGGTCTTGTCGCCGTCGCCGTCGCTTTCGCTGTCGCCGTCGGCTGTCTGGGATGCGGCCGTGTCCGCAGACTCTGCCGCCGCAGTGTCGACCGCGGCAACCGCGGAGTCGGCCTCCTCCTCGGAGGTGTCGTCGCTGGGAATCTGCTGCTCGCCGGTCGACTCGTCGCGCTCCTCGGTGTCGCTGACCAGCTGCTCGGCGGGGCTCTCCTCGGCAGCGCTCTCCCCGACTGCTTCGCTGACGGCCGGAGTTTCCGGCGCAGCCGAAGCCGCCGCCGCGCCCGCCGCGGCCTTGGCCGGCGCCTTCTTGGCCGCGGACTTCCTGGCCGGGGCGGACGACTTGGCGTTGGCCTTCCTGCTCTGCTCGACCGACTCGGTGACCAGCTCGATCACCGCCATCGGCGCGTTGTCACCCTTACGCGGGCCGACCTTGGTGATCCGGGTGTACCCGCCCTCGCGCTCGGCAAGGCTGGGAGCGATCTCGGTGAAGAGGACATGCACCACGCCCTTGTCCTTGACCGTGGTCAGCACCAGGCGGCGGGAGTGGATGTCTCCCCGTTTGGCCTTGGTGATCAGCTTCTCGGCCAGTGGCCGAAGCCGGCGGGCCTTGGCCTCGGTCGTGGTGATCTTCCCGTGCTCGAACAGCTGGGTCGCCAGGTTCGCCAGGATGATCCTCTGGTGCGCGGGGCTGCCGCCGAGGCGGGCACCCTTCGTGGGCGTGGGCATGTCGTGTTCTCCGACTCGTTTCTACGGGTCTAAGGGAGGTTTTCCCCCTTACTCAATCAGTACTGCTCTGTCTCGCTGAAGTCGACGTCCTCGTCTTCCAACTCGTCGTACCGGCCGATGGCACTCAACGGGTCGAAGCCGGGAGCGCTGTCCTTCAGCGACAGGCCCATCTCGTGCAGCTTCAGCTTCACCTCGTCGATGGACTTGGAGCCGAAGTTCCGGATATCCAGCAGATCCTGTTCGCTCCGGGAGACCAATTCCGAGACGGTATGGATGCCCTCGCGCTTCAGGCAGTTGTAGGACCGGACCGTCAGGTTGAGGTCCTCCACCGGAAGTGCCAGGTCGGCGGCCAGCTGCTCGTCGATCGGCGACGGTCCGATTTCGATGCCCTCTGCCTCGACGTTGAGCTCGCGGGCCAGGCCGAAGAGCTCGACCAGCGTGCGGCCCGCGGATGCGACCGCATCCCGCGGCCGGATAGCCTGCTTGGTCTCCACGTCGATGACCAGCTTGTCGAAGTCGGTGCGCTGCTCGACGCGGGTGGCCTCCACCTTGTACGTGACCTTGAGCACCGGGGAATAGATCGAGTCGACCGGGATCCGGCCGATCTCGGCGTCCGCGGTCTTGTTCTGGACCGCCGAGACGTAGCCGCGGCCACGCTCGACCACCAGTTCCATATCGAGCCGGCCATCCTCGTTCAGGGTGGCGATGTGCAGCTCGGGGTTGTGCACCTCGACCCCGGCCGGCGGCGCGATGTCGGCAGCGGTGACCGCTCCCGGACCCGCCTTGCGCAGGTACATGGTGACCGGTTCGTCCTCCTCGGAGGAGACGACCAAGCCCTTGAGGTTGAGGATGATCTCCGTGACGTCTTCGACGACACCGGGGATCGTGGAGAACTCGTGCAGGTTGCCGTCGATCTTGATGCTGGTCACCGCCGCGCCCGGGATGGACGACAGCAGTGTACGACGGAGCGAGTTGCCGAGGGTGTAGCCGAACCCCGGCTCCAACGGTTCGATGGTGAACCTGGAGCGGTCGTCGCCGACGACCTCCTCGGACAGGGTTGGGCGCTGTGCGATCAACATGTGATTCTTCCTTCTCCGGACCACCCGCTATTTGACGGTCCGGGCCCTCGCCGCATCTGGCGACGAGGGGTCTTGCTACTTGCTGTAGAGCTCGACGATCAGCTGCTCCTGGACATCGACCACGATCTGCTGCCGAATCGGCAACTGGTGAACGAAGATGCGTCCACGCTCGGGGACGACCTGAAGCCAGCCGGGCACGTTCCGCTCGTTGTGGGTCTCCCGATTGATCACGTGCGGGGTCTGCTCCCGCACCTTCTCCACCAGGTCAATGATGTCGTGCTGGCTCACCCGGTAGGACGGGATATTGACCTTCTGGCCGTTCACCGTGAAGTGCCCGTGCACCACGAACTGCCGGGCCTGCCGCCGAGTCCGGGCCAGCCCGGCGCGGTACACCACGTTGTCCAGCCGGGACTCCAGGATCTGCAACAGGTTGTCGCCCGTCTTGCCCTGCAGCCGGTTGGCCTCCTCGTAGTACCGCCGGAACTGTTTCTCCAGCACGCCGTAGGAGAACCGGGCCTTCTGCTTCTCGCGCAGCTGCAAGGAGTACTCCGACTCCTTGGTGCGGCCCTTGCCGTGCACGCCGGGCGGGTACGGGCGGCGCTCGAACGCCTTGTCGGCGCCGACCAGGTCAACCCCCAGCCGGCGCGACTTCTTGGTCATGGGACCGGTGTAGCGAGCCATTGCTTCGCGTGTCCTTTCTGACGGCCTAGACGCGGCGCCGCTTGGGCGGGCGGCAGCCGTTGTGCGGGACGGGGGTGACGTCGGAGATCGCGCCGACCTCGAGGCCGACAGCACCCAGCGAGCGGATGGCTGTCTCCCGGCCAGAGCCGGGGCCCTTCACGAAGACGTCGACCCGCTTCATCCCGTGTTCCATGGCCCGCCGGCCGACGGCCTCGGCGGCCATCTGCGCGGCGTACGGGGTGGACTTGCGCGAGCCCTTGAACCCGACGGTCCCGGCCGAAGCCCAGGCGATCACCGCACCGGTCGGGTCGGTGATCGAGATGACCGTGTTGTTGAACGTGCTCTTGATGTGGGCGTGGCCCGAGACCACGTTCTTCTTTTCCTTCTTCCGCACCTTCTTGGCAGCGGTGCTACGGCCTGCAGTTGCCATGACTACTTCGCCTTCTTCTTGCCGGCTACGGGTTTGCGCGCGCCCTTTCGGGACCGGGCGTTGGTCCGGGTCCGCTGACCGCGTACGGGCAGGCCGCTGCGGTGCCGCCGGCCCTGGTAGGAGCCGATCTCGACCTTGCGCCGGATGTCCGCGGCGACCTCGCGCCGGAGGTCGCCTTCGGTCTGGTAGTTCGCCTCGATCCAGTCACGCAGGGCGACGAGCTGCTCGTCGGTCAGCTGGTGGACGCGGACGTCTCCGCTGATCTGGGTCGCCTCGAGGGTCTGCAGGGCACGGGTCCTGCCGATGCCGTAGATGTAGGTAAGGGCGACCTCCAGCCGCTTGTCTCGCGGAAGGTCGACCCCGATGAGTCGGGCCACAGGCGGTACTGCCTTTCTTCGTGCGGAGGTGTCTGGCGTGACGCGTCCCCGGCTGCCTTCGATCGGCTCTCGCCGATCACCGGGGCCTCGGCCTCCGACCGAGGGTGGCTCCGGGCGAGGCCCGGAGATGCGATCACACTTTTCTTGAAATCGATACTGCGTGGTGGTGCGAGTCTTGCGTCGTGCGTGGCTTGCGAGTCAGGTCAGCCCTGCCGCTGCTTGTGCCGCGGGTTCTCGCAAATCACCATTACGCGACCGTGCCGGCGGATCACCTTGCACTTGTCGCAGATCTTTTTGACGCTCGGCTGAACCTTCATCGAGCAACGTGTCCGATCGGATTGGTGGTTGTGCGGGAATGGCTCACTTGTGTCGGTAGACGATGCGGCCGCGGCTCAGGTCATAGGCGGAGAGCTCGACGACGACCCGGTCCGCCGGGAGGATGCGGATGTAGTGCTGCCGCATCTTGCCACTGATCGTGGCCAGCACCTTGTGTCCATTGGCCAGCTCAACGCGGAACATCGCGTTGGGCAGGGCCTCGACCACCGTGCCCTCCAGCTCGAGTGCGCCTTCCTTCTTCGCCATGACCTCTCAATCTGAAACTGCGCGTACGACGACGACCGGCCTAGTAGGCCGACGAAGAAGTTTACGTGGTACTGCTGCACGACCCAAATCTGGCCACGCTCCAAGGCTTCCCTGGCAGGGAGGGGACCTGCCCTAGGCGAACGCGAGGCCGCGCTTGACCCTCTCCCGGTAGAGGTCAACGCTCTCCCGTAGCGCCTTGAGAATATAGGGCGGAAAATCCAGACCCTGCTGGTGCGCCCACAGCAGCCGCGTCTCCACTCGGCCGACCTCACGGGAGTATCCCTCCAGGTCCCCGTCGAACCCCAGGTCGACCATCACTCCCCCGACGGCGGCCGTGTACCGCTTCATCGAGTGCGTGCCGACCAGGTGGAAGGACCTCTCTCGCAGCACCCGGGCGAAGAACAGCTGCCACGGCTTGAGCACCCTGTCCTGGATCATGGCCGTCGCCGACATCTGGTAGAAGGCGAAGTGTCCGGGTTCCTGCTGCTTGATCGGGGTGATGATCGTTTCGCAGATGGCCGTCTCGCCGATCTCCTTCAACCCGTCGTTGAGCTGGTTGTAGGTCAACACCGCCTGCCGCTCGGTGCTGGCTCCGGTCAGGTAGTAGAGCAGCTTGGCGATGTCCTGGACCGGCTTCAGGTTGGCCAGCGCACCCAAGATCTTGATCGCGAAGGAGACTTCCAGCTGCGGCCTGGCGGCCGGCCGGCCAAGGTCTTGCTGCAAGCGGTCGAGTACCAGCCCATGCTGGATCTCCTGGGGCTGCCAGACGTCGGCGTAGAACTTCTTGTTGGTCTCGTCCAGGTCGGGCAGCAGGCACAGCAGTTCCAAAACATTGCGATCGACCTCGAGCTCGACCCGGGCCAGATAGTCGATAGCATGTCCGAACCTGCGCGCGACCACGTTCGGGCGCTTGATCGTCCGGTCGACCGAGTCGAGTCGGATGGGCGGGTAGAGCTCCCGAAGTCGCTCCACATGCTCAGCGATCTTCTTCGCTGAAGTGACGTATTGCCGCCGCACACTGAGAATTGTAAATATTTACCACGAATAGTTTGTGGAAGGTTGCTCGCGATTCTTGCGTCAGCCGACGTGTGTCGAAGCCCGCCACGTGCTGCACCTACCGAAGCTCTCCGTGCCGAAACCCCGGTCGATCCAGTACAGCTGCGACGCTGTCTTGCCGTGAATCTTGTCACCCGCAGCCTGCCGCCAGATCCTCATCTCCTTGCGGTCTGTCGCGCTCAACCGCGTCGCCCGGATGGAGGTCGCCGTCATCGCCATCCAGCAGTCGGCCTGCAACTCGATCCGCCGGCTGATCTGCAGCTGCTCCTCGTTCCGGGTGTACGCCGCGGCCAGCACACCGATCCGCCGCTGCACATGGTGGCCGTACTCGTGGAAGGCGATCCAGTAGCCACCGAGCCGGACGCCCCGGCCGTAGTCGGCGATGGAGCCGGCCGAGGAGTAGATCGTCTGGTTACTCGAACAGTAGAAGACGGGGTATCCCTTCAAGCCCTGGCCGCAAGGGGTTCGCACGGTCCCGGAGTAGATCACCACGGCCGGAGTGGTGAGCGTGTAACCGGCCGACGTCACGGGACCGGCGTAGGCGCGCGCCAGGCAGCCGACGACCCGCTTCAGGAAGCGCTCCTCGCTGCGCCGGTTGGTGGGCAGCGGCCGCGGCGGCTGAGTGCATTCGGACGGTCGAATCCGCTGGGCATAGAGCGGATTGCGGACCAGGATCGCCTCCGGCTTGGTCGGCGGTTTCGCCGTGTTGGTCGGGCTCGGGCTGGGACGGTGGGTCGTCGGTTGGATGGTCGGAGCTGGGCTGGTGGTCGGTGCCCGGCTCGTGCTGCCCGGGACGCTCACAGTTGCCGGCGCACTCGTCGATGCAGCGGAGGTTTGCGCTGGGCTCCTCTGGGGCGCCCCAGTTGTCGATTCAGCAGTCGACGGCCCGATGGTGGTAGGACGTACCGTCGTCGATTCGGGACCGATGGTGGAGCCCTGCGGCCGAGTTGCGGTCGACGGCACGACTCGGTTCCGCAAGAGCAGCACCCCGCCGACTGCCGCCACAGCCAGGATCGCTGCCACCAGGGCAATCAACGCCCCGATCAAGGCCCCGCCTCGATGCGGAGGAGGTGGCGGGGCGGACGGCCACGAGGTCCAGGGGGCGACGCTCAGAGCAGGATCACCAGCAGGACGGCGATCAGCAGCACCAGCAGCAGGACCCCTCCGACTGCCACCAAGGCCACCCCGGTGGCACTGCGC
>JBKPNA010000170.1:0-4024 GCA_046765695.1 Actinomycetota bacterium
TCGAATTGGCCCGGGGAAATCAGGGATAGCATGCACCTTCGCCCGTCCGAGCAACCTCTCGTGACGATCTGCATCCCCACGTACAACCGGCCCGACATGCTTCGGCACAGCCTGCAGAGCGTGCTGTGGCAGTCCTACCAAAACCTCGAGGTGATCATCTCCGACAACGCCTCGGACACCGACACCGCTGCGATCGTCAACTCCTTCGGCGATGACCGGGTCCTCCTCGATCGGCTCGACACGAACATCGGGCTGCACGGCAATCTGAGTCGCTGCCTGCATCTCGGCTCCGGCAGGTACCGCGCGATGCTGCCCGACGACGACCTGATGCTGTCGGGGAACGTCGAGAGCAAGGTGGCGTTCTTCGAGACCCACCCCCAGGTCGGTCTGGTGCATTCGGCGTTCCGCTTCGTCAACGCCGACTCGCTGCCCTACGGCCCGGTGAACAACTGGACGAGCGCGGAGAAGGACACAGTCCAGCCGGGGCATTCCTACATCGCCGAGTCGATAGCCACGGGCGGCATCACCTGCGTCTCGTCGGTGATGCTGCGCTCCGATCTCGTGGCGGCCGAGTCCTTCGTCGTCGAGGACGGGCCCTACTGCGATCTGGCGTTGTGGTTGCGGGTGGGGCAGCAGGCCGACGTCGGGTTCCTCACCTCGCCGCTCTCCGGCTACCGGGTGCATCCGAGTTCGGCCTCCTCGAGATTCCAGACCATGAAGGAGGTGCGGGGACGGGTCGTGCTTACCCCGCACCACGCCGACGCCCTCAAGCTCGCCTTCGGCCGGTTCATCGCGAACGCCGACCTCGACCCGGAAACTCGAGCCGAGTACGCGCGGCTGCAGCGCGCCAGTGACCGCAGGATGCGGCTGGCGATCCGGGTCCACCGGTACGTCCCCGGCCCCCTGCTGAGGCTGGCGAAGAGGGCGGCGGGCTGGGCCAAGCACGGACGGATCTACCAGGCGCTGTCCCTGTACGCCGCGTACGCGCCCGGACCGGTCGACGACGGCACCGTCTCCTCGAAGAGGAACTGAAACGCACACAACACGACACACCGACGTCTGCATTGTCGGCGCCGGGCCGGCGGGCCTATCTGTGGCCATGAGCCTTGTCGGCTCCGGCCTTACGGTCGTTCTGCTGGAGGCAGGCACCGGTCGGGCCGGGGAGCTCGGCAGCCTGGCGGGAGTCGAGATCGACAATCAAGACCCGTACCCGCACGGCAGCGTCGAGCACAGCCACGCGGCGGGAGTCGGCGGTACGGCCGGTCTGTGGAGCTTCCAGATGATCGCGGCAGCCGAGCAGCAGCCGGTCAGTCGGGCGGGCTGCCGCTACGCACCGCTGCAGCCGCTGGACTTCACCGCGCGGCCTGCGGTCGGCACCCCCGGTTGGGACCTCGATCCGCGCGACCTGCAGCTCTGGTACGAGCGGGCCCAGATGGTCGCCGGGATCGGTCCCTACCGCTACGACGTGGCCAGCTGGACCAGTCCCAGCGGACCTCAGCCGTTGCCGCTGGAGGGCAGCGGTGTGGTGACCTCGATGTTCCAGTTCGGCGCGGCCTCGGCCTGGACCGTCGAGGCCCGGAACCGCCTGGCAGCCGCATCGGAGGTGAGGTTGCTGACCGGTCGCTGCGCCACCCGGCTGGAGCGGGACCGCCACGGAAGGATCGTCGGCGTGCATACGGTGAGCGGCCATGGCGACAGCGAGCTGATCGCAGCTCGAGCCGTCGTGCTCGCGGCCGGCGGGCTCGAGACCGTACGCATCCTGCTCGACACCGCCCGCCACGACCGGCAACCAGCCCCCGGAGACCGGGCCGGCCTCGTCGGTCGCTACTTCATGGAGCACCCCCTGGTCCGGGGCGGGCTGCTGGTCACCGAGCCGGGGCGTCGGGTGATCGAGCAGCTCGGGCTCTACGGCACGCGCAATGTCGACGGGACGTACGTCTCCGCGAAGCTCACCCTCGACGACGAGACCGTCGAGCGGGAGGGACTGCTGGCAACCAGCGCGCTGCTCGTGCCGCGCGACACCTCGTTCGGGACGGCGGGAGCCCAGGCGTTCGCACGGCTGCGGAGCCCCAGTGGTCGGCGCGAGTCCCTGTCGGCGAAGCTGCGGCACTGCCTCACCATGCTGGGCGGTGCGGTCGACGTCTGCCGGGCCGTCCGGGCCACGCGGCACCAGCCGACCATCGATCGCGCCGACTGGGCCGGCGGCATCACCGATCCACGCTGGACGGTGTTCGAGCTGATCCACCAGATCGAGCAGAGCCCCGACGTCGCCAACCGGGTCCACCTGGACGACTCGGTCGACGCGGTCGGCCGCAGCCGTCTGCGGCTCGACTGGCGATGGACGGTTACCGATCGGCAGAAGGTCGCCCGCTCACGGGACCTGTACGGCGCTGCGCTGGAGCGGGCCGGCCTCGGCCGGCTCGTCGGAACCGACTACGACGCCGGCCTGCCGCGGCTGCTCGGCGGCACCCACCACCACATGGGCGTGACCCGGCTCTCGGCCGATCCGGAGGCCGGCGTCGTCGACCCGCAGTGCCGGGTCCACGGCACGGCGAATCTCTACGTCGCCGGCAGTGCCGTCTTTCCCAGCGGGGGGTTCGTCAACCCGACGCTCACCGTCGTCGCACTGGCCCTCCGCCTCGGTGCCCACCTCAAGTCCGAACTCGGAAACCGGTCACAGACGACACAAATCCGCCCCAATCTCTTGTCGTCTGCGACCGGTTTCATAACGGAGGCTTGAGGCGCACCGGCGGCTACTCCGCGTACGCCCCGGTCATTGCCCGCGGCACCACGGTGACCGGCAACCGGGCGCGCCGGATGAGCCGCGACGAGACTCCGCCGAGCAGCACCCGGCGGGCCGGGCCGTAACCTCGGGAACCACAGACGAGCAGGTCGCCGTCGTCCGGGCCAAGCTCAGCCAGCGAGTCCACGATCGGCCCCTGGAGGAGGACCGTACGCGACTCGAGCTCCGGCGGCACCCCTGCCGCCGCAAACTCCAGGGCCTTGCCGAAGGAGTCGCGCGCCGTGTCCCAGACCCTCTGCTCATCCGTCCTGCCGGCCAGGAAGGAGTAGCGCTCTGATGGCTGGCCGAAGACGGAGTAGAGCGTCAGCTGGGCCTCCGGGATGCGTAAGGCTGCGCGTACCGCCATCCGCAACGCCTCGCGGCCGTCCCGGGTGTCCACGTAGGCCACCCCGACGCGCCGGATCCGATCCGGTGCAGACTCGCGCCAGCCGGGCGGCACGATCGTTACCGGCGCCGTCGCGCCGTGCAGCAGCCGCTCGGTGCTGCTGCCCAGCAACGCCCGGGACAGGCCGGACTCCTGGGAGGTACCGACGATCACCTGGATCGCCTCGGCCTCCTCGGCGAGATCGACCAAGCCGTGTGCCGCCGACGTCGAGGCGACGGCGGCGTAGAGCGCGTCGTCACCGATGGCCGCGCGGGCCTTGTCCTGGATGCTCTCGGCCTGCTCCCGGACGTAGCTCGCCCACTCGACGTCGACGCGCCCGGCGCCCAGCGGGTGCTCCTCCGGATACACCGTGGCGACGATCGGCACGTCGCCCGTGGACCGGCACCAGGTCAGCCCGAACGCGACCGCGTCCTCGCTGGCCTCCGAGCCGTCGTACCCGATGACAACGCGGCTGGCCATCGTGACGTCCTAACGAGCGCGGGGAGTCGACGTGCCCGGCGCATCAGAGCCGGGCTCGATGTCCGGCAGGTCCGGGACGTCCCGGTAGTGGTGCCGCAGCCGGGAGTGCGAGTACCCGTACGCGAAGTAGATCACGAGGCCGACCACCAACCACACCACGAACCGGACGTAGGTCTGCCAGGGCAGGCCCAGGGACAGGTAGATGCAGAACAGGATGCCGATCGGGCACCAGATGTAGGGCACCGGCACCCTGAACGGCCGCGGCATGTCGGGCCTGGTCCGGCGCAGCACCATCACGCCGATGTTGACCAGGATGAACGCGAACAGCGTCCCGATGTTGACCATCTCGACGATCGCCCCGAGGGGCACCAGCGCGG
>JBKPNA010000171.1:0-3662 GCA_046765695.1 Actinomycetota bacterium
TGGTTGCGCCCGGAGGTTCGTCGAGGGTCCTGCGTCGTCCGGGTGGATGGCTCGCAAGGCCGACGAGGGAGGGATACCGGGTCGTATCTCGACTGAGGAGAACGCCGCGAGGCGCCGCCTGGGCGGCGCGGGTCCCGACGAACCTCCGGGTGTGACCACTACCATTCGCGGGTGAGCGATGTGGTCTGCCAGATCGTCGCCGGCGAGCTCGACGCGGCGGTGGTGCTGCGCACAGACGAGGTCGTGGCCTTCCTGGACCACCGACCGGTGTTCAAGGGCCACGTACTCGTCGCCCCGGTGCGCCATGTCGACACCCTGCTGGAGCTTTCCACGGACCTGATGACTCCGCTGCTCACGGAGGTGCAGCGGGTGGCGGGTGCCGTCGTCGAGGCGCTGGGGGCTCAGGGCACCTTCGTTGCGGTCAACAACGTGGTCAGCCAGTCAGTTCCCCACCTGCATGTGCACGTGGTGCCGCGCACCAAGGGCGACGGGCTGCGGGGGTTCTTCTGGCCCCGGACCAGCTACCGCACCGGGGAGATGGCGGCGTACGCCAGGCGGATCTCTGAGGCGCTCGGCTGAGTCCCATGTCCAGCGCCGTCTGGCCCGTTTCTCCGCACAAAGCCACAAACGAACGCCTAGACGGCCAATTTCGCGCCCGTTTCTCCGCACAGAGCCACAGGCGACCACAACCAGATGATCACAACGTTGGGGTGGAGGATGGCATACCGGCTCGACAAATGTCGATAAATCGCCTTTAGTCGCGGGAGGCTATCGAGAGACTGCCTGCCCGCGGTAGAGGTAGCTGAACCACCGCGACCCGGACCCGTAACCGCGGTCGATCTCGGTGAGCTCGAAGCCGGCATCGACGATCAGCTCATCGATCGGGCGGTCCAGGTGGCACCCGCCGGCGAGCCGACTGTGCACGGGATGGATCCGGCGCTGCCAGCGTTGCACTCCTGGCTCGGGCGCCAGGCCGTGTTCCACGAAGTGCAGGCGACTGCCCGGACGCACGCCGGACCGGCGCGGCCAGCCGTGCCGCCCGTGGTTGCGCAAGCCGCCAGGCCAGGTCGGATGGTTCCACCGCGAGTACCTCGGTGACCGCTTCGGGGTAGTAGCGCAGGTTGAGCCCGGACCCGAAGCCGAGCTCCAGCACCCGGCCGTAGAGTCCCTGGCACGCCAGCTGCCGCCGGGCGTTGATCTCGTCGGTGCTCAGCGCCCGGTCGACCAGCCGGGGCAGGATCCGCTCACGCCAGAAACCCACTCCCGCAGGCTACGACCCCACTCCGCTGCCCTTACTCGCACTTCGCTGCTTCTGTACAGGCAGTGAAGTGGGAGGAGAGGCAGCAGCGAAGTCGGTTCCGGACTCTTCGTTACTTCTTCAGCAGGCTGCGCAGCACGTACTGCATGATGCCGCCGTTGCGGTAGTAGTCCGCCTCACCGGGGGTGTCGATCCGGACCACGGCATCGAAGGACACGTCCCCGGCCGTCACCCGTACGGTTCCCGGTGTGGACCCGGAGTTGAGTTCGCTGATGCCGGTGATCTCGAACGTCTCCTCGCCCGTCAGTCCCAGCGAATCGGCGTTCTGGCCCTCCGGGAACTGCAGCGGCAGCACACCCATCCCGATCAGGTTGGACCGGTGGATCCGCTCGTACGACTCAGCGATCACCGCTCGGACTCCGAGCAGCGCGGTACCCTTCGCGGCCCAGTCCCGTGAGGAGCCCGAGCCGTACTCCTTGCCGGCCAGGACCACCAGCGGGACGCCGGCCGCCAGGTAGTGCTGGGAGGCCTCGTAGACGGTCGTCACCGGGCCGTCGTCGACGGTGAAGTCGCGGGTGAACCCGCCTTCGGTGTCCGGGGCCAGCTGATTGCGCAGCCGGATGTTGGCGAAGGTGCCGCGGATCATCACCTCGTGGTTGCCGCGCCGGGAGCCGTAGGAGTTGAAGTCCTTGCGATCGACGCCGTGCTCGGACAGGTACTTGCCGGCCGGTGAGTCGGCCTTGATCGAGCCGGCCGGTGAGATGTGGTCGGTGGTGATGGAGTCGCCGAGCTTGAGCAGCACCCGGGCTCCGGAGATGTCGCTCACCGGCTGAGGCTCGGCGGGCATCCCCTCGAAGTACGGCGGCTTGCGCACATACGTCGAATCGGGGTCCCAGGCGAAGACCTCACCCTGCGGCGTCGGCAGGGACTGCCATTGCTGGTCCCCCGCGAAGACGTCGGAATAGGACTCGGTGAACATCTCCGCACCGATCGCCGAGCTGACGACCTCGGAGATCTCGGCCTCTGTCGGCCAGATGTCTCGCAGGAACACATCACGGCCCTGCTCATCGGTTCCCAACGAGTCGTGCTGCAAGTTGATGTCCATCGTTCCGGCCAGTGCGTACGCCACCACGAGCGGCGGTGACGCGAGGTAGTTCATCTTCACGTCCGGATTGATCCGTCCCTCGAAGTTGCGGTTGCCGGAGAGCACCGAGACGACGGCCAAGTCGTTTTCCTGCACCGCCGCGCTGACCTCGGGGATCAGCGGACCGGAGTTGCCGATGCAGGTCGTGCAGCCGTAGCCGACCAGGTTGAAGCCAAGCTTGTCCAGGTACGCGGTCAGCCCCGAGCGGTCGTAGTAGTCGCTGACCACCTTGGAGCCGGGCGCCAGGGTGGTCTTCACCCACGGCTTGCGGTTCAGTCCGCGCTCCACCGCCTTCTTCGCCACCAGGGCCGCACCGATCATCACGCTCGGGTTCGAGGTGTTGGTGCACGACGTGATGGCGGCGATGGTCACCGCACCGTGGTCGAGCTCGAAGGAGGTGCCGTCGGCCAGGGTCACCGGCACGGGATCCGACGGTCGGCCGATGTCGTCCGGTATGCCCTCGCCGTACTCGTGCGGGTCCCTCGATCCGTCGCCGGCGGCGTGGCTGGGTACGTCGGAGGCGGGGAAGGACTCGGCGACCGACTCGTCGTATCCGGCCTCGTCCTCGTCGGCGACATAGTCACGCAGCGCCTCCCGGAAGCCCTGCTTGGCGTGGGCAAGGATCACCCGGTCCTGTGGCCGCTTCGGCCCGGCGATGCTGGGCACCACGCTGCTCAGGTCGAGCTCGAGATACTCCGAGTACCGCGGCTCGCGGTTGTCGTCGTGCCAGATGCCCTGCTCCTTGGCGTAGCTCTCCACGAGCGCGATCTGGTCCTCGCTCCGGCCGGTCAGCCGAAGGTAGTCGATGGTCTCGCCGTCGATCGGGAACACGGCGATGGTGGAGCCGTACTCGGGGCTCATGTTGCCGATGGTCGCCCGGTTGGCGACCGGCACCTGGGACACGCCGGGCCCGTAGAACTCGACGAACTTGCCGACCACCTTGTGTTGCCGCAGCATCTCGGTGATCGTCAGCACCAGGTCGGTGGCGGTGGCGCCATCCGGCAGCGATCCGGAGAGCTTGAAGCCGACCCCGCGGGGAATCAGCATGGACACCGGCTGGCCCAGCATGGCCGCCTCCGCCTCGATGCCTCCGACGCCCCAGCCGACCACGCCCAGTCCGTTGACCATCGTGGTATGGGATTCGGTGCCGACGCAGGTGTCGGGATAGGCGTACGTGACGCCGTCGGTCTCCCGTGAGAAGATGACCCGCGCCAGGTGCTCGAAGTTGACCTGGTGCACGATTCCGGTGCCCGGCGGGAC
>JBKPNA010000172.1:0-3866 GCA_046765695.1 Actinomycetota bacterium
CCACGGGTGTGCCCTGCCCGACACCGCACCGGCGACCAGGTCATGACGCCGCGTCTTCGCGGCGGTTCTCGGCCTCGCTGATCGCCCACGCCGCGTTGACCAGGCCGATGTGGCTGAACGCCTGCGGGAAGTTGCCCAGCAGCTCCCCGGTGTCCGGGTCGATCTCCTCGGCCAGCAGGCCGACATCGTTGGCGTATCCCGCGGCGCGGTCGATTACGGCACGGGCGCGGTCCACGCGACCGGCCATCGCGAGGGCCTGGGCGAGCCAGAACGTGCAGAGCAGGAAGCTGCCTTCCTCGCCGGCCAGGCCGTCGACGCCGCCCTCGGTGCGGTACCGGTAGACCAGGCCCCGGTCGTCGGTGAGCCGGTCGGCGATCGCGTCGATGGTGGCCAGCATCCGCGGATCGTCGGCGGGCAGGAACCCGACAAGCGGCATCATCAGGTTCGACGCGTCCAGGTGGGTAGAGCCGTAGTACTGGGTGAACGCGCCGGCCCGCTCGTTCCAACCCTCCGATACGACGGTCTGCCAGATCTCGTCCTGAGCCGTCTTCCACGCGCCGACCTTGTCCGTGGCTTGCAGCCGGTCGGCCAGCTTGATGGCGCGGTCCAGCGCGACCCAGCACATCACCTTCGAGTACAGGAAGTGCCGCGGGTCGCCGCGCACCTCCCAGATGCCCTGGTCGGTTTCCCGCCACCGTTCGGCGGCGGCGTCGGCGAGCGCGACCAGGAAGGCGCGCATGTCGGCGTCCATCGCGGTGATCTGGTCGGCCAGCCGGTGTGCCGCACCCAGCAGTTCGCCGTACACGTCGATCTGCTGCTGGCTCCAGGCGCCGTTGCCGACCCGGACCGGCCGGCTGTCCCGCCACCCATGCAGATGCGGCAGCGTGCGTTCGGTCAGGTCGTGTTCCCCGCCGACGCCGAACATGATCTGCAGCGGGATGCCGGGGCCGACCGCGGCGGCCGCGGCGGTGGTCATGAACGCGAAGAAGTCGCCGGCCTCGTCCGGGCAGGCGGCCACCCATAGCGCCTCCATGGTGAAGCTGGCGTCGCGGACCCAGGAGTAGCGGTAGTCCCAGTTGCGTTCCCCGCCCACACCCTCCGGCAGTGAGGTGGTGGCGGCGGCCACGATCGCGCCGCTGGGCTGGAACGTCAACCCCTGCAGCACCCGGCCGCTGTGGTGCACCAGCTGTTGCCATGGCCCGTCGTAGTTCTGGTGCAGATCCGACCACGACCGCCACGCTTCCACCGTGGCGGCGAGCCGGTCGGCCAGTTCGTCCTGGCCCCAGATCCGGGCCGGCTGCTCCTCCAGCGTGGACCGGTGCAGGCCGAACGCGACGGTCTGGCCGGCGGTCATCGGAATGCGGGCGGTGGCCGTGGAGTCGCACAACACCATCAGCTCGGGGCTGGACAACACCAGCCATTCCGCGCCACCTCGCGCCGTCACTCCACCGTCCACATGTGACAGTAGCGGGCGCAGCAGCCCGTACTCCGGGCGCGGTGCGTATGAGACGTCGACGTCGACCGTGCCCTCGGCACAGGTCAATGAGCGAATCAGCAGATGCGGGGCACCGCGGCCGAGGCTGTGACCCGAGTTGTCGGGGCCCATCGCCAGGGCGTCGGTCAGCACCACGACTCCGGTCGGGGTACGGAAGCTGGTTTCCAGCACAAGGGTGCCGTCGAGGTAGCGGCGGCGGGCCGTGTACTCCCCCGCAGGCTGGATCGACCAGTGCCCGGCGTCGTCGTCGAGCAGCCGGCCGAAGACCGACGGGCTGTCGAAACGGGGGAAGCACAGCCAGTCCACCGACCCGTCCGCCGTCACGAGGGCAGCGGAATGGCAGTCGGACAGAAGCGCGTGCGCGGCGATCGGAACGGTACTCATGCCGCTGCAGTCTCCGGACATCTCCCTGGCGTTACGCCGGGTTCGCAATCACTTCTCGACCGGGTCGGGTGGGGTCGGTCTCGTCAGGTTGTCAGTCTGTCGGTGACGCCGATCCTGCGGCGCGCCTTATTTTGGCTGGTCAAGGCACCTTTTCGGGTGACTCCGACGGACGGCCGGCAGGCGTAGCGTGAGTTGGCCGCCAGGATCGGTAAGCGCCAGGGGTCTGGTTCCCGGAAGGAGGACGAGGGTCGGTACACGTCGTCGACCACCAGACTGATCCGTGGTCGCACCGACCGGCGACGGGTGGCTCCAGGCACTGTAGACAGTGACATCGACGAAACACAGGATGCAACGGAATCATGGAGGTGCGCCGTGGGCGGGTTGAGTAGCAAGTCGTTTGATGCCGCGGATGAGACGCGGACTCCGGACAAGACCAAGGTTGAGGTGGTGCGGCTCAGTGGGGCCACCGTGGCGCGCTTGACGTTCCAGCCGGGCTGGCGGTGGTCGGAGTGCGTGAAGCCGGTGGTGGGCACCGAGTCGTGCCAGGCGCGTCATGTCGGAGCCATGGTGTCTGGTCGGCTGCATGTCGTGCACGACGACGGGAGTGTCGCGGAGCTGGGATCCGGTGAGGCGTACGTGATCGAGCCCGGCCATGACGCCTGGGTGGTGGGCGATGAGCCGGCGGTCGGATTCGAATTCGAGAGCGCGGAAACCTACGCGCGCGGCTGACCGGAGCAGGCACGGTACCGGAAGTCAACGCCGTGCCCTGACCCGCACCTGCGCCTCCTCCGCCCGGTGTAACGATTCGGCCCGCTCCGCGCACTGAATGACCGATCACAGGAGGTGCTTGGTGACTGAGATCCGATATGCGGGCCGCGGCCTCGGTTTCGACAAACCCGGAATATCGGTGACACCGTGCCGACGTCCCTAGACATCCGACCGGCCGGACGGTCACGCGGAACCGGCCGGGCGGCTAGGGTGCGGATTGTGTCGCAGGTCGAGCGCGCCCGGGCCAGCACCGCCACGCTGCCGCCTGATGACGTGGCGGTGTCCCGGCTGCGGGCCGGTGATGAGCGGATGTTCGCCGCGCTGGTGGACGCGTGGTCCCCGGGGATGCTGCGGGCGGCGCGGACGTTCGTCGCCGACCGGCACACCGCCGAGGACGTGGTGCAGGAGGCATGGCTGGGCGTGCTCCGAGGCATCGGGGCGTTCCAGGGCCGCTCCTCGCTGCGCACGTGGACCTACCGCATCCTGCTCAACATCGCCAAGACCCGCGGCGCCCGCGAGGCACGGACGGTCCCGATGAGCAGCCTCGCACCGGTGGACGACGATCACGGACCCACCGTCGATCCGGCCCGCTTCCGCGGCCCGGACGACCGGTGGCCGGGTGGGTGGCGGAGTTTCCCACCGGAGTGGCCGTCGCCGGAGCAGCAGGTCATGGCTGCGGAGATGCGCACGCATCTGGCGGCGGCGCTGGCGGCGCTGCCCGCCCGGCAGCGGGTGGCGGTTTCGCTTCGCGACGTGCACGGGTACAGCAGCGAGGAGGTGTGCGCCATGCTGGACATCAGCCCCGGAAACCTGCGGGTGCTGCTGCACCGGGGCCGGGCCAGCCTGCGTGGCACATTGGAGAACCAGCTGACCCAGGGAGCGGTGTCATGACCTGCGCGGAGTTCGTGGAGTTGGTCACCGCCTACTTGGAAGGCGCATTGGACCGCGACACCGAGCAGCGGTTCGTGGAACACATGGCGCTGTGCGACGGCTGCGACCGATATCTGCAGCAGATCCGCGAGACTGTCACCCAGCTCGGCCAGCTGCCCAGCGAGGACAGTCTATCCGGTGCTGCCCGCTACCGGCTGCTCGAGGCCTTCCGCAGCTGGACACGCGCATAGCATCCCGCAGCGACTGTTCGTCCTCGGCGGTGGCGCGGTCGGCGTCGAACTGGCCCAGGCGTTCCGCCGGCTCGGCACCGCCGAGGTCACCATCGCCG
>JBKPNA010000173.1:0-2615 GCA_046765695.1 Actinomycetota bacterium
CTACGGCATCTTCTTCCTGGACCGCAAGGCGACGGTGATCGCCTGGGCCGCGCTGATGGTGATCCAGTTCCTCACCGCGGTGCTGGCGTTCCGGCTGGACCGGGAGAGCCTGCGGCCGTTGTGGGTGCTCCCGCTGCAGCAGATCGTGTACCGGCAGCTGATGTACCTGGTGCTGGTCCACTCCATGGTGACGGCGGTGACCGGCGGTCGGCTGCATTGGCACAAGCTCAACCGCACCGGCGAGGCGGCCCGCGACGCGAAGGTCAGCACATGAACCAGGCCGGAAACGAGGCCGCCGAACGGTTCGCCCCCGCCCGGGTGGCCCGGCTCGCGACGGTCCGCGACGACGGCGCGCCGCACCTCGTGCCGATCGTGTTCGCGGTGGTGGGCGACGTCATCTACAGCGCGGTCGACGACAAGCCGAAGCGGCACCGCAGGCTGCGCCGGCTCGCCAACATCGCACACGAGCCGCGGGTCAGCGTGCTGGTCGACCGGTACGACGACGACTGGACGGCGCTGTGGTGGGTGCGCGCCGACGGCGTCGCCAGCGTGCTGCCGTCATCGCCGGCCGCGGTCGAGGCGCTGGCCGCGAAATACCCGCAGTACCGCGCCGCGCCGCCGGCCGGGCCGTTCCTCGAGATTCAGGTCCGCCGCTGGTCCGCGTGGTCGGCGTCAGCCGGCTGAGCCGGCCACGATGGACTCCGCCACACGGCGCAGTTCCGCCGGGTCGGGGGACCAGGCGGCGGCGATATCCGGATGCAGTCCGGCCCTGGTCTCCGCGAGCAATTCTGCTTCCACGTGGGAGACCGGCTCACCGGCGTACCGCTGCTTGATCTTGTCGGTCGCGGCCGTGAGGGCCGAGGTGAGCTGGTCCTCCAGCGGTCCCTGTAGCTTCTGCTCGACCGGGCTGAGCGTGCTCGGGTCCAGGCTGACGTGCGGCTCGTCCATCAGCGGCGGCCTCGCTTGAGCTCGAAGAACGTCTCGCTGCGAGACAGTGCCACCACGGCGTCCCAGATCGCGAGCGCCTCGTCGCGGCCGGGCCGGCCGTCGACGCCGAGAACGGGACCGTGGACGGCGCGGGGCGCGCCGTCGATCCAGAGCACCGGCGAGCCGATGTCCGGACCGGCGGACGACAGTGCGGTCTCGTGCGACCCGCGGATCGCATCGTCCCAGGAGGTGTCGTCCACGATGCCCTTCGCGTCCGCGATGCCGGCCGCGTCGGCTGCGGCCGTGACGATGTCGTCGCTGAGGTCGGTGCCGGCCTCGAACGTGCGGGTGCCGATCTCGGCGTAGAAGGCGCTGATGTCGGCGTCACGCTGGTCCGCGCGCAGCGCCTCGACCAGGCGCAACGCCCGGGTGGCGGCGGCCCGCTTCGGCCGGGACTTCTCCGGGATGTCGCCGCCACTGAGGAGCGTCAGGCTGAACGCCCGCCAGCGCAGCGACACGTCCCGTTCCGGGGCCACGGCGACCAGCCAGCGGGACGTGCGCCAGGTGTACGGGCAGGACGGATCGAAGAAGTACGTCGCCTCCATGGTCAGATGCTCCGGTTGCGCTGATTGAGGCCGAGCGGTCCGTACGGGTAGTCCGGCGGTCGCGGGTCACTGGCGGCGTCCAACGTGGCCGTCTCCTCGTCGGTGAGGTGCAGCCCGGCCGCCTTGAGGTTCATGTCCAGCTGCTCCATCGTGCGGGCGCCGAGGATCGTCGAGGTCACACCGGGACGGTCGGTGACCCACGCCAGCGCCACCTCGGCCATCGACGCGCCGCGGCCGTCGGCGACGCGCTGCACGGCGTCGACCACGTCCCAGGTCCGGTCGGTGTCACGCCGGTCGTAGGCCTCCATGCCCCGTTCCGGATTCTCGCCCAGTCGGGTGGCGCCGGTGGGCCGCTGTTCGCGCGAATACTTGCCGGTCAGCCAGCCACCACCCAGCGGACTCCACGGCAACAGGCCCAGACCGGCGTCAATGGCGGCCGGCACGATCTCCCACTCGATCTCGCGGACCAGCAGGTTGTACTGCGGCTGCAGGGTCACCGGTTCGACGAGCCCCAAAGCGCGGGCGGTGTGCACGGCCTTCGTGAGCTGCCAGCCGGTGAAGTTGGAGAAACCGTAGTAACGGATCTTGCCGGCCCGGACGAAGCCGTCCATCGCACGCAGCGTCTCGTCCAGCGGGGTGATCGGGTCCCACGCGTGCGCCTGGTAGAGGTCCACCGCGTCGACCGCGAGCCGGCGCAGCGAGGCGTCCAGCGCGCGGGTCAGGTGCCGGGCGGAGAGGCCGGCGCCGTTGGGCTCGTCCGCCATCGGGAAGCGGCCCTTGGTGGCGAGCACGACCCGCTCGGTCAGATCGGCCGGCCGGGATGCCAGCCACCGCCCGATGATCCGTTCGGACTCGCCGGCGGAGTAGACGTCGGCGGTGTCCACGAAGGTGCCACCGGCCTCGACGAAGCGGTCGAGCTGTGCGTGCGAGACCTTCTCGTCGGATTCGTCGCCGAAGGTCATGGTGCCGAGACAGAACGCGGAGACGGCGCAGCCGCTGCGCCCCAGAGTGCGGTAGTCCATGGCTCTCAATCTATGCAGAGGGGCCGGTGGCCCAAGCGGAGGCTCTCGATCCGCTTGGACC
>JBKPNA010000174.1:0-4258 GCA_046765695.1 Actinomycetota bacterium
GTCCTGTTGGTCGCGATCCTGCTGACGTTCCTGAGCGGCGGACGGCTGCGGACGCGGGTGGACCGGGTTCTCGTCGGTGTCGTAGCGGTGTTCCTGCTCGTTGTCACGCCGCTGTCGTTGATGTTCGCCGCCGCGGAGGGCAACCTGCTGTTGGTCCGGCCTGATGCGAAGATCGCCGGTGCCGTCGACGCCGTCTACCGCGCGGTGGACCTTCCGATCTCTGTCGTCGTCGCCGGGGTGGTCGCAGCAAGATGGTTCAAGGCGTCGCGGCCCGGGCGGCGTGCGCTGCTCCCCAGCGTGGCCGGAAGTGTGTGGTTGCTGTTCTTTATGGCCGTGCTGGCCGCGGGTCTCGTCGGACTCCGACTACCGCAAGCCGTCTTCTGGATCCTCGCTTTCTCGGTCGTCGTGGTTCCGGTGGCGTTCCTCACCGGGCTTCTGCGCTCCCGCCTGGCGCGGGGCGGCCTGGTCGAGCTGCTCCGGGGAATGCGGGCGATGCAACCCGCCGAGCTACGGTCCGCGCTGGCCAGGGCGTTGGGCGATTCGGCGCTGGTGATCGCCTACCCGATTGCGGGCCGTAGCGCCTTTGTCGACGCCGACGGCCGATCGGTCACGTTGCCCACGGGCGGTGACCGGTCGGTCGCGCCGGTCAAGCGGGACGGTGAGGTGATCGCCGCGCTGATCTACGACAGGTCCCTGGACGACGACCCTGAGCTGGTTGAGGCGGTGGGCGGCGCAGCCGCGATCGCATTGGAGAATCAGCAGCTGCATGCGGATGCTGAGGACCGGCTCGCCGAGGTGCGGGCGTCGCGGGAACGGGTCATTTCCGCCGGGGACGCCGAACGGCGTCGGATTGAGCGCAATCTGCACGATGGTGCCCAACAGCGCCTGGTCACGCTTGCGCTGCAGCTCTCCCTCATCGAACGTCGGATCCATGAGGACCCCTCCGCCGCGGAGCGGCTTGTCACCTCGGCCAGGGATGAGTTGGCGCAGTCATTGGAGGAGCTGCGCGAGCTCGCACGCGGAATCCATCCGGCTGCTCTGGACCAGGGCCTCGACGTCGCGCTCGAGGCACTGGCCAGGCGCTCAGAGGTCCCAACCACTGTGCTCTACGAGCCTGGTCCCGTCTTGCCAGAGCCAGTCGCCTTCGCGGCGTACTTCGTCGCGTCCGAAGCGCTGGCCAACGTGGTCAAATACGCCGACGCGTCGTCGGCGACTGTTGGTCTGCTGCGCAGGGAAACCGGCGTCGCGATCGAGATTGCCGATGATGGGGTGGGTGGTGCCGATCTCGCACGCGGCTCGGGGCTGCGCGGGCTCGCCGACCGCGTCGAGGCGCTCGACGGCAGCCTCCGAGTGTCCAGTCTGCCCGGTGCAGGAACAGTCGTCACCGCAGAGTTACCGTTTCGATCGACGACCGCCGGTTGATGGACCGGCTGCGGAGCAGCACTGAGGTCGGTCCGCCCGGCGGCAACCTACGCAGACTCATCCGCGCAGAAAGGCCAGCACGGCCAGGACGCGCCGGTTGTCGTCTGCACCCTGGTGCAGGCCCAGCTTGGTGAACACCGTGCGCACATAGGCCTCCACCGTCTTTGGACTCAGGCGGAGCCGCTCGCAGATCGCCTGGTTCGAACGGCCTTCCGCCATCACTGACAGCACTTCACGTTCGCGGCGGGTCAACGCTTCGAGTGGATTCCGCGCTCGTCTGCGCCCGACCAGCTGAGCCACAACCGACGGATCGATCACCAGACCTCCCATGGCCACTCGGCGCACGGCATCGGTGAACTCGTCGAGGTCGGCAACCCGCTCCTTGAGCAGGTACCCGGCACCCTGCGCCCCATCCTCGATCAGCGACAAGGCGAAGTCCGGTTCGACGTGCGCCGATAGGACGAGGACCCCCACTCCCGGATGGCTCTCACGGAGCACCCGGGCCGTGTCGAGTCCCTCTGTGGTGTGAGTCGGGGGCATCCGGATGTCGACGATGCACACCTCGGGTGGATTCTCGCGTACGCGCCGTAGCAACGCCTGCCCATCTGCCACTTTGGCGGTCACCTCAAACCCGGCCTCGGCTAGCACCCGAGACAGTCCCTCTCGGAATAGCGCAGCGTCGTCGGCGACCATCACCCGCATTCCCAGAGCGTCCCACTTCGAAAGGACGAGCGGTAACTCATTCCGGCCGCCTTGACCTGCCGCGTCACGGCGTTGGTGGTGGCACTCGATCCTGAAGTGGTGGCAGGTGGCGCACCGCGTCTCCGCTGAGCTCCGCCTTGGCGATGTAGCCGCAGGCGCCAGAGTCTTCGATTCGAGATCCGTAGTCGGTGCGCGATCGACTTGACACGAGCACGACCGCGGGCGGGTC
Source organism: Actinomycetota bacterium (assembly GCA_046765695.1). Lineage (GTDB taxonomy): Bacteria > Actinomycetota > Actinomycetes > Propionibacteriales > Propionibacteriaceae > Microlunatus. The sequence continues at coordinate 2,354 of JBKPNA010000174.1, forward strand.
GACCAGGCTGGTGAGTAATTCGGCAACGGCGAAGCCGTCGAGATCCGGAAGCTGAACGTCAAGCAGGACCAGATCGGGGTGTAACTCGCCACATGCGCGGATCGCCTCGGCCCCGTCGGCGGCCTCCCCCACGACATGGAACCCGTCCGCCGTCAGGACCTGACGCGCAATCGATCGGAAGGGCGCATGATCGTCCACGATCAGCACCCCGCTGTGCGCGGACGGAGACTCGTATCCGTCCGTCGTGCTGTTGCCGGCGGCCTCACACATGGGGTGCCGCGCCGAGTTTGACCAGGTTGGTCACTGTCCGACCAGCCATCGGCCGCTGAATGTGCTCCATGGTCGTGCTCCCTTGGTGTGCACGGTGACCCGCCGAACGACATCGGCGGGTCACCTCAGCGTGAACCTTTGTCGTCAGTCGTGGTCGGGGAGGTCGAATCCCTTGACAATGAGCCGGACCGGCAGAATGAACTCGAACAAGGCGCCCGGCACCAGGGCAACCATGCCGATGCCCTGCGTCATGTCAACCACGTTGAACATGTCCAGAACGGTTCCCGCCAACAAGGTCGGGTAGGTGACGAGGCCGAGGATCGCCAGCCAGCGCGGGATCAGCCGCGATCGGTACAGCAGCGTTGCCATGCAAGTACCTGCCGCCGCTGTGGCGACATAGATCATCAAAATGGCCACGTGGTGCTGCGCCTGCAGTAGTGCACTGAGGGTCGACGAGGCAGAGCCGTCGATTGTGCCATCGCGCACCCCTGCTCCGAGCTCGATCGCCAGCAGCGGAACCACCAGGAAGAACAGGGTCGCCGCAAGTTCGGTGACCCGGAAGCCAACGTGTGCTAGTGCCAGGGCCTCGCCGTGGCGTTTCAGCAGCGGAAACAGGAGAACGGCGATGCCGACAACCCCGAACTGCCCGAACAGCATGAGTGCTCCGGTGGCCAATTGGGTGGTTTGGGTGGATGCGTCGGCCAGGAAGTTCGGCTGGCTCAGCACCCGCGAGTTGAGCGCCTCGGCGAAGATGAACGCGACGGTGGCCGTGAGGAAGAGCAGCCCAACGAAAACGGCGGTCTTCCTGGTGGATGTGGTCCGCGGTATCCCGTGCAGCATTGTCGGAGCATCGATGCTCCGTGTAGTCATTGTGGACATTTGGGATCTCCTTTTTTGTGTGCCTATGTAGATCCAGGCAATGGAATCGGTGCCCGCGTGCCGGGCGATAAAGGTTGTCGGCATGTCTGCCAGGACGTCCGGCGAACAGTGAGACGACTGCAGGCTTCGCTGTAAATGCGCGGCGATTAGCCGAATGACGGTGCGATCAACTCGCCAAGATGCGTGCCGGTTTCATGCGCGAACCGTGGTGGCGTGGGCGAGTGCCGATGGCGTCTGGCAGCCCACAATCGCCGGCGCCTCATGAACCAGTTCATCGTTGTTCAGGGCCTCCACCATGAACCGGGCGAAGTCCACCCGACGCGTCAGGTTGCTCTTGAGGATCGGGTCCCCCACGTGTCGACTCCACACGGGCAGACCCTGTGGTTCGCCCTCCTCCAAGTCGCTACCGCGCACGACGGTCCACCGCGTGTTGCTGGCGAAGACCCGCCGACAGGCCTCCACCTGGTCGTCGAGATCAACCATACGGACGAGTCGCGCGAGCCTGCCCACCACATTGACGAGCAGCTTGACCTTCAACGAGTACACGTCCTGACCGTCGCGCGTGATGTGGTATCCACAGGAGAACACCAGGCGAGCCCCGGGCCGGGCATGCTCGAGCACCGCCTGGGCTGTTCGCGATGAGTAATGCTGGACCCCTCGCGCGACTAACACGGTGAGGACGCCGTCGCAGCCTGCGACAGCGCGGCCGATGACCTCGCGATCGTCCGTCATTCCCGGAATGACTGTGATACGCCC
>JBKPNA010000175.1:0-3426 GCA_046765695.1 Actinomycetota bacterium
GGGGCGAGGCCTCCGGGCATCGCAGTCTGCGTATCACGGTCACGGAGCGGCTGGTCAGTCGTGGTGTGGACATCGACAGCGTGATCTGGGACTCCCACCGGCTCGACGACGGCCGGTGGGCGGTGACGGCCGACTACTGGCTCGTCGACTCCCGTCGACATGCCACTTTCACGTTCGATCCCCGCGGCCGGTTCTCGGTCGCCGGTAACGAGGAGGCCCGCTGGCTGCTCGGCGAACAGTCCGCAGGCCACGGACAACCAGCGATCCGGCGCCATCTTGGCGAGGGCGTCGGCACGCTCGGTGAGGACACCGAGCCGACGGTGGACCTGGGTGACGAGCTCGCCCTGGTCAGGGCAACCCGGGAGCCGGTCACTCCTCGACCCGACGTGACCACGACTCCTAACGAGGAACCGCCAGTTGCCATGCCGCGACTGCTTCGACCGGTGGCGGACCTGCCGCCGCAGCTGGGCGGCGACGGCTATGCCGAGGACTCTCCGCGGGTATACCCGGGGTTGAGCGACGCGACGGCGGTGCCCGAGACCGGCCTGGCCGCCGGTTGGGAGCCGGCGATCGTGGTGAACTACCCGGTCGAGCCGAGCCTGCAGGTCGACGCGGACTCCCCCCGGCTCAGTACGCCGACGCCAGCGCCGCCCAGCGAGCCGGACCGGCCGGCGGAGATCCCGACGACCGACGAGCCACCTGCCGAGATCGGCTCACCCACGGTTCCGGGGACCGTGCCCGAGGTCGAGCCTGAGCTGCCCGGCACGGACACGCCCGGCCCGCCCGATGCCACAGTGAATCTGGCGGACCGGGTAGATGAGGCGGAGGAGTTCGAGACCGAGACGATGGCCCAGGCTGCGGTCGGCTCGGACCGGCGCCCGCGCCGCAAGCGGGCCAAGGTGCCGAGCTGGGACGAGATCATGTTCGGCGGTCCGAAGCGCTCACGTTGACCCGGTGGCGACCGGTCGGCGTGGATCGGTGATCCAGTCGCTCCAGGAGCCCGGGTAGATGGCACCGGTGAGTCCTGCCGACTCCAGCGCGAGCAGCGCCTGGGCCGCGGTGATCCCTGATCCGCAGTAGAGGACCGGCTCGCCGTCGAGACCGGCTTCGGTGAATCGCCGGGCAATGGCAGATCCGTCGAGGAACCTCCCGTCCAGATCCACGTTGGCCGTGGCGGGCAGGTTGATCGCGCCGGGAATGTGGCCTGCCACGGGGTCGATGGTCTCCGACTCGCCCGAGTAGCGCTCCGGCGCCCGGACGTCGACGAGCCGCAGCCGCCGTGCGCCGGTCAGATCGGCACCGATGTCGTCGGCGGTCAGCCGGGCGCGTTGACCGGGACGGGCCACGAAGTTTCCAGGATCGGTCGTCGGAGCGGGCCCCGACTCCGTGGCCAAGCCCGCCGTCCGCCAGGCTGCCAGGCCGCCGTTCAGCACCCGCACTACCCGATGACCCGCATCGGTGAGCAGCCACCACAACCGGGCGGCGCCCAGTGAGCTGTCCGCGTCATAGGCAACGACAGCCCGATCGGGGCGTACGCCGATGGACCGCATCGCCGCCGAGAACCGTGCCGGATCCGGCAGCGGGTGGCGGCCACCGGGGCCGGGCGGGGCCGACAGCTCCCGCTCCAAGTCCACCCAGTGCGCGCCTGGAATGTGCTCAGCCTCGTAGTCGGGCAGACCGGACGGACCGCCGAGGGTCCAGCGGACGTCCGCCAGCACTGGTGGGCGGTCGGAGGACAACTGCTCGGCCAGCTCGCGCGGCTCGATCAGCACCGGCACGATCAGTCCACCAGCAGCGGGACCAGCATCTCGGCAGACGTCAGCGAGCCGTGCATGCCGATCAGCGTCAGCTCCCGGGGAAGCTGCCGGGTCATCACGGCCCAGTCCTCGCGCATCGCGACCACGACGTGGCCGTACCGCTCCAGCAGCGTGGGATCCACCGTGCCGAACCATCCCTCGTCGATTGCCTCGGTCCGTTCCAGGACCCACGCCCGGGAACCCAACCGGTCCCGCCAACGATCGGCGACCCGGCTCGGTCGGTCGCGGTCGACGTAGAGCTGCCGGAACCGAGGTTCGCCGGCCAGCGCCGTCACGCCGGCCATCAGCTCCTGCTCATCCTCGGCCACAATCCGGTGACCGGGTGGGATGTCGAGCATTCCGTGGTCTGCGGTGATGACAAGGCGTACGTCGCCCGGCAGGTTCTCGCGCAGCTGGGCGCAGCGGGCATCGGCGTCGATCAGCTCCTGCCGCCAGCTGCGTGAGTCGCACCCGTGACCGTGGCCGCGGTGGTCCAGCTCCCGGTCGTAGGCGTACACGATGGTCCGCCTACCCCGCTGGGCTGCGGCCGCCGTCAACCGGATCCGCATCTCGGCTGGCGTGCTCTCGGCGTACGGCACGAAGTCGGCGCCGCGCAGCGCGGCCTCGGTCAATCCCGTGTACTGGAAGCGCCGCAGCGCCACTGAGCTGGTCGCGACCCCGGCCGCCGCGGCCCGCTCGAAGAGCGTCGGCTTGGCCTGGTACGACCGGGCCGGCAGATCCGACTCCCAGGTGAGGGCGTTCAGTATCTCCCCGGTCGCCGGCACCCGAGAGGTGTAGCCGACGATCCCGTGCTGCCCAGGCACCAGGCCTGTGCCCAGGCTGCCCAGGCTCGTGGCGGTGGTGCTCGGCACACCGACTGTGAGGTGCCGGCCGTCGCCCAGCAGCGAGGCCAAGTAGGGGACGCGCCGTGCGTTGCGGAGCAGCAGGTTCCAGCCGAGCCCGTCGATCAGCACCACCACGAAGCGTTCGGCGCCGGGCAGCCCCAACACGTCGTCATGGCAACCGGGTATGCCGAGGTGGGCGCCGATGCTCGGGATCAGATCCATCAGGCTCGCCGACCCGTACGCCGGGAGGACGGGCTCCGCGGCGGTCGTGGGACGGCGTGCCGGGGCGATGCGTTGCCGCACCCCCGGCGCGGTCATACCGCCGCGGCTCGCAGCTGCAGCGAACTGGCGAAGCGGACCAGCCGGGCGACCCGGTCAGCTCCGTCGGCAGCGACGCTCATCCGTACTGTCAGGTCGTCACCGACCAACGCCCCGGTGTACCCGTGGTCGGCCTCGCACTGGGGATCGCTGCAGGTGGCCTGCTCGAGGTCGATCCGGCGCACCGCTCCCCAGCCGACGGACAGCCAGGTCTCGTGCACATCATCCGACCCGGCGCGGTAGGTCTCCGGCTGAGTGACCACCCGGGTCAGGGCTACTGTGTTGATCTTGGTCAGCGCCACGGACTCGGTCGAGGACGCGGCGTAGATGCCCATCGCGGGCGGCTCCGCCGGCTGGTCGTCGGTATGTCCGACGATCAACCGGGTCCTGGTCAGCGCGAGCACTGTGACGTGGCGGTGGATCTCGTCGTGGTTGAAGGTCGGTTCGTGATGGACGACGAAGTCCAG
>JBKPNA010000176.1:0-4531 GCA_046765695.1 Actinomycetota bacterium
ATCCGGGCCGGAGTGGTCGAGGTCAGCTCCACCCAGCGGGGGAGTGAGATCTGGCCGGAAACAACGCCGGAGTACATCAGGTCCATTCGGTGCTCGATGCCACCGATGCCGTTAGGGATGGCCCGGAAGTCGCCGAGCCCCAGCTCCTTCTGCTCCTTCATGCAGAACGGGCAGTGGTCGGTGGACACCATTTGCAGGTCGTTGGTGCGCAGCGCCTGCCACATCCGGTCCTGGTGGCCCTCCGCCCGCGACCGCAGCGGGGTCGAGCAGACCCATTTGGCGCCCTCGAAGCCCGGCGCGCCGAGCTGCTCCTCCAACGACAGGTAGAGGTACTGCGGACAGGTCTCGCCGTAGACGTTCTGTCCCTGATCACGCGCCGCGGCGATCTGCCCCACCGCCTGCTTCGCGCTGACGTGCACCACGTACAGCGGGGCCCCGGTCAGGTGCGCGATCATGATCGCCCGGTGGGTCGCCTCCTCCTCCATCTGCCACGCGCGGGCGATGCCGTGGTAGTAGGGGTCGGTCTTGCCCTGGGAATAGAGCTGCTCGGCAAGCACGTCGATGGCGGGCCCGTTCTCGGCGTGCATCATGGTCAGCAGCCCGGTCTCGGCAGACTTCTGCATGGCCCGCAGGACCTGGGCGTCGTCGGAGTAGAAGACGCCCGGGTACGCCATGAACAGCTTGAAGCTGGTCACGCCCTCGTCGATCAGGGTGTCCATCGCCTTGAGCGAGAACTCGTCGATGCCGCCGATGATCTGGTGGAAGCCGTAGTCGATGGCGCAGTTGCCCTCGGCCTTGGCGTGCCAGGCGGCCAGCCCGTCCTCCACCCGTTCGCCGTAGCGCTGCACGGCGAAGTCGATGATCGTCGTGGTGCCGCCCCAGGCCGCCGCCCGCGTACCCGTCTCGAAGGTGTCGGACGCCGCTGTGCCGCCGAACGGCAGCTCCATGTGGGTGTGGGCGTCGATGCCGCCGGGGATGACGTACCTGCCGGTCGCGTCCACCACCGAATCGACGTTGCCCTCGAGGTCGACACCGAGCAGGGCAGACCCCGGTGACAGCACGGCGGCGATCGTCTCGCCGTCGACCAGCACATCGGCCACGGCGGTGCCGGTGGCATTGACCACCGTCCCGCCCTTGAGAAGGGTTGTTGTCACGGGTGCTCCCCCTTAGTGTTCCGGCCCACTTCCCCTTGGAAACCGGTCACAAACGACAGGTTTCCGGCCCGCGGAGGTGTCGTTTGTGACCGGCTTCGGAAGGAAAGGGACCTCATGGCTTGCTGATGGCGACGTACGAGTCGGGGCGCCGGTCCCGGTAGAACTGCCAGGAGTTGCGGACCTGCCGGATCATGTCCAGGTCGAGGTCGCGGATCACGACCTCCTCATCGGAGTCGCTGCCCATCCCGCCGACGACATTGCCCTGCGGGTCCACGAACTGACTGGACCCGTAGAAGGTGACGGCGAGCTCGCCGTACTCGTTGTCCTCCCGGCCCACCCGGTTGGGTGCGGCGATGAAGTAGCCGTTCGCCGCGGCGGCCGCCGGCTGCTCGATCTCCCACAGCCGGTTGGACAGGCCCGGCTTGGTGGCGTTGGGATTGAACACGATCTGTGCGCCGTTCAGCCCCAGCTCCCGCCAGCCCTCGGGGAAGTGCCGGTCGTAGCAGATGTAGACCCCGACCGGCCCGACCGCGGTCTGGAACACCGGATACCCCAGGTTGCCCGGCCGGAAGTAGAACTTCTCCCAGAACTTGTCCAGGTTGGGCAGGTGGTGCTTGCGGTACTTGCCGAGGATCGTCCCGTCGGCGTCGACCACCACCGCAGTGTTGTAGTAGACGCCGGGCTGCTCCTCCTCGTAGATGGGCAGGATCATTACCATCGACAGCTCGGCCGCCAGGGCGGCGAACCGCTGCACGATGGGTCCATCGGCCGGCTCGGCGTAGTCGTAGTACTTCACGTCCTCGGTGATGCCGAAGTACGGCCCGTAGAACAGCTCCTGGAAGCAGATGACCTGGGCACCCTGAGCCTTGGCGTCACGCGCGAACTGCTCGTGCTTGTCCAGCATCGAGGCCTTGTCACCGGTCCAGGTGGTCTGGGTAATGGCGGCTCGAACGATTGTCACGAGGGTCCTTGGGTAGTTAGTGCACGTCTTCGTCGGACTCGCTCGCGGTGTCGGCGAGCTCGGCCGGGTCGATGGTTCCGCTCGGGTCGTCCTCGACAGACAGCGAGCCGAAATCCTCGGGCTCGGTCGGTGCGCCCGTGTCGTCGCCTTGCACGGGCTGGGCGTCGTCAAATGTGGGAGTGGACATGCTGAACTCTAACGCGAGCGCACCGTCCGAGAACCGCAAGGAGAGCCAGCCGTGACCGACCCTGACGTAGAGATCGTTGCCCTGAACGGCGTTTCGCTGGCGCTCCAGGGCTACGGCGATCCGGCCGATCCGGCGGTCCTGCTGATCGGCGGCGCGGCGACCTCGATGGACTTCTGGCCGCCGGAACTCTGCCGGCGGATTGCCGCACCAGGGCGGTACGTCGTGCGCTACGACTTCCGCGACACCGGGCAGTCGACCTCGTACGGGGTCGGTGGGGCGACGTACACCCTGGCCGACCTGGTGGCCGACGCTGTCGCCATTCTCGACCACCTCCGGCTGCCGCGCGCTCACCTGCTCGGGATGTCGATGGGCGGCGTACTGGCCCAGCTGGCGGCCGTCAGCAATCCCGACCGAGCCAGCACGCTGACCCTGATCGCGACCACGCCGGCACTGCCGGGGGCGGTTGCGCGCGACCTGCCTGGGATGTCGCCGGCGGACCGGGAAGCCTTCGCCCAGTTGTCGCCGCCGGACTGGTCAGATCCGGGGTCGACCGTGGAATACCTGCTCGAACAGGAGCGGCTCTGCGCGGCGCGGTCGGCGCCGTTCGACGCAGCGCACATGCGCACGATCCTGGAGACCACCGTCGCCCGCGCTGCGGACCCGCAGGTGATGGAGAACCACTTCGACCTGGAGATGGCCACGGCCGCCTCCGGCCGGCTCGCCGATATCGCCGCGCCGACACTGGTGGTGCACGGAGATGAGGACCCGATGTTTCCGCTTGCCCACGGTGAGGCCGTAGCCAAGGAGATCCCCGGCGCGCAGCTGCTGGTCATCCGTGGGCTCGGTCACGAGATCCCGCCCCGGATCTGGGACGAACTCGTTGCTGCTGTGATTCGGCACACCGGACGTGACTAGGAGCCGGGGCGACGGTCCACCCCGAGCACGCTGCCAACCTTCACCCCCCAGGCCGCCATGGCTCCCGCCGCGGCCTCGACCGTGTCGCTGGCGCCGCGGCGGGGGAGGGTGCCGCCGATCCAGGGTCGCAGCGTCTTGACCTGGAGCACCTCGCCGTCGCGGTCCACGACCGCCACATCGATGGGATACCGCATCCCCATCATGTGCACCGACGGACACCGGGTGATCCACAGTGCGCCGTCCACCCCGTCGGTGCCGAGCAGCCCTCGGCCGCGGGACACCGAGTCCTCCGCGACCGCTACGGCGGCCACCGGCCGGCCGTCGCACAGCAGCGTGTCCGGGCCCGGTCCGAAGATGCGTCGCGTTCTTGTCACAGCAGGTCCGAGCCCGCTCCGCAGCCCGATCGCAGCACGATCCGCGGCCCCCCACCGTGCATAGAATGAATCCCCTTTGTGACGGGGTAGCGAAGAGATCGTACAAGCGTTGGGGGGTTTGTCGGTGGGCCCCAGGCGTCGCGCAGTCGAGCGCGCAACCCGCCGCCAGAACGTCATCGATCGGATCGTCGTCGGGATCCTCGTCATCGTCGCCCTGTCCGGGCTGATGAGCGTGCTGCCCGCGTACACCCAGGTCGCGGTCTCCCGGTTCGCCTGCCGGGTGGGCTCGCTCGGACTCGGCTCCTGCGGTGCGGCCGGCATCGATCTGGAGAACGCGCAACTGGCCCCAGCCCGCTGCACGGTCCTGGCCACCCTGGACAAGGCCTTGCCGGAGGTACGTGTCGAGCAGGTCACCACCCGGCACGGGCTGGCGTTGGTTGTCAGCCAGGCCCGGTCGGGCGATGTCTACGTGGAACTCGGCGCGACTGCGCAGCCGACGGCCCCGGCCCTGCTGGCGGGCGAATCCCGCACCCAGCGCAGCGTGCTGCCCGGCGTGGCCGTTCCGGCCCATGCGGAGTGGTACCTGCCGCGCGGCCAGGGCTTGGACCAGCTGGTGCTGGCGACCAACAGCCGACATGCGCAGTGGGTGGAAAGGCGCTCGGCCATGGCCCTTGTCGGTTCCCGGCTGTTCGGTACCGAATCGGAGATCCCCCCTCCCGCGGTGCTCTTCAGCACCGTCCGGCTGGACCAGCACCGGCTGCCCCGGTTCGTCGACGGTCCGGTGCCCCCACGTACGGATCGGGCGACAGCCGGCCGAGGCGGACCTCAGGCGCCGGTCAATCGGGTCAGTCTGGACACAACTGTCCCGGCACTCGCCGTGGCCAACCGCATCTCCCGCAGCACGGCGACAGTTGCCGGCCTGCATGGCACGCTTCGGAAC
>JBKPNA010000177.1:0-8334 GCA_046765695.1 Actinomycetota bacterium
CCTCTGCTAGGCGGGCGGCTCTCGACGAGCGGGCGGACTCGGATGGACGGCTCATGGGCAAGGGTGGACATGGGGCCTCCTGGGTTGGCGGGCCACCAGAGTTGTCGACCCCCGCTTCCCGCCGGAAGAGGTTCGTCCAGATCTGTGGATAACCCCCCCCCGGCGGTCTGCGGCGCGCTTCTCCACCACGCTGCACCCCTTAGCTGGACGCTGCACCATCTACAGAAGGTGCAGCGTCGGGCTAAAGGGTGCAGCGTGGCGGGAAGGTCGCGGCTCAGCCCTGCAAGGTCATCCAGGTCTGACCTGGGCGGAGAGCGATGTCCCGTCCGGCCGAGTCAGCGAACCGCAACGGCCCCGAGGCCTTGTTCCGCTGCCAGCTGCCGGCGATCTTGCGCCCGTCCCGGTAGACAGTGACGGCACCCCTGCCTACTGTCTTGGACAGCACCGACGGTGAGCCGAGCACATCCCGGTTGCCGTCGGGCACGTTGCGTACGCGCATCACCACCACGTTGTCCGCCTTGGTCACCGCGCCGCTGTCCCCGTCGACGTAGCGCTGGCCCCGCCAGCGGACGGTGTAGCGGCCGTTGGCGTAATCGAAAGCGAACAGGTCGTTGCCGACCTTGGAGGTCGCCTTGTCATCCGGCTGCCCGGCCTGGCTCGGCTTGCCGGCGAACGTCCATCCGATCGGCTGGGCCTTCCCGGCGCGCTCGGTCCGCGCGATCCGGGCGAGATTGACGAAGACGTTGTGCGGAGCCGCCCGCCGGTGGTCCCGGGTCTCGCGGTAGATGGGCACCAGTGAGGCGGCGTCGAGCCGGCGCTGCACCCGTGGGTTGGCGCCGGAGTAGACCAGGCCCGGCTTGCCGAACAACGGCAGCAGCTCGGCGTCGGTGCTCCGGGCACTCCGGACGGGGCCAAGGCGCTTCGGCAGCTTGGAGTGGTAGACCGCGACGAGGCGGGTCTGTGCGCCCTCGACCTCTTCGGCGAACACGATGTCGGCCTGGCTCAACCCCACCTGAGGCCGGGCGGCGGCGATGTTCTCCACCTTGACCGCGATCACCGCGTTGTGGCTGACCTTGCCGCCGGTGAGCGGGTCCGCCGGCTTGGCCTTGGGCCCGGAGCCGGGTGTCGCCGCGGTCGGCTTTGGCGTCGCGCTCGGTGAACCAGCAGCGGTCGACGCGTCGGTTGCTGGAGTCGCGTCGGGACCGCCGCGGGTGACCGCCCACGCGATCCCGCCACCGGCCAGCACCAGCGCCGTGACCACCGCAGCCACCGTGTGGGCGCGCTTCCACACAAAAGCACTCATTCAGACCAGATCTCGAGTTGGGGTTCGGGGCCCGGCGGGCCTAGGCGGCGCCAGGCCTGCCGTGGCACATCTTGAACTTCTTCCCCGAGCCGCACGGGCAGGGCGCGTTGCGACCCACGCCAGCGTACGGGTTGTCGGCCTTGCTGGCAGGCGGACCGGCAGTCTTGACCGAACCGTCCTCGCCGGGCGCCGAGTAGCTGAGGCCACTGCTGCGCTGACCGGTCAGTCCCTTGGCACGCAGCTGCGGCCGAGCCGCGGCGGGCAGCTCCGCCAGGATCTCCTCAGGCTCCTCGCCAGCCTGGTCGTCCAGCACGTGCACCGCGACCCCCGGGCCGTCCGGGTCCGGGCCGGACTCGACCAGCGGCCGGTCGTGCCCGTTGCGGTCGGCACTGACAGTGACCGGCGCACCGTCGGCATCGGTGACGAGGCCGACCTGCGGCACGTCCTGCACCTCCACCTCGAGGTGGAAGACGAAGCCGACGACCTCCTCCATGAAGGCTTCCATCATGGCGTTGAACATGTCGCCACCCTCACGCTGGTACTCCACCAGCGGGTCGCGCTGCGCCATGGCCCGCAGCCCGATGCCCTCGCGCAGGTAGTCCATCTCGTACAGGTGCTCACGCCACTTGCGGTCCAGCACGGTGAGCAGCACCCGGCGCTCCAGCTCGCGCATCACCTCCTCGCCGAGCTCGGCCTCCCGGCGGTCGTACGCGGCCTGGGCGTCGGCCTTGAAGTCGTCGATCAGCAGCTGCCGGTCGAGGTCGTCGCGTTCCTCGTACTCGGCGCGGTTCAGCGATACCGGGTAGAGGGTCGCCATGTTGGTCCAGAGCTGCTCCAGGTCCCAGTCCTCGGCGAAGCCCTCGGTGGCGCCGATCACGTACTGCTCGACCACGGTGTCCACCGTCGCCCGGAGCCGCGGCTCGACGTCGGCACCCTCCAGCACCTTGCGCCGGTCGCTGTAGACGGCATGCCGCTGCCGGTTCATCACGTCGTCGTACTTCAGGATGTTCTTGCGGGTCTCGAAGTTCTGCGCCTCGACCTGGCTCTGGGCGCTGGCAATGGCCGCCGACACGCGCTTGTTCTCGATCGGCACGTCGTCGGGCACCTTCATCGCCTGCAGCACCCACTCGACAATGTCGGACTTGAACAGCCGCATCAGGTCGTCGCCGAGCGAGAGGTAGAAGCGGCTCTCGCCCGGGTCGCCCTGCCGGCCCGAACGGCCGCGCAGCTGGTTGTCGATCCGGCGGGATTCGTGGCGCTCCGAGCCGACGACATACAGGCCCCCGAACCCGACAACCTCCTCGTGCTCGCTGGCGGTCGCCTCCTCGAGCTCGCGCAGGATCTCGGGGAACCGGCGCTCGTACTCCTCGGAGTGCTCGACCGGGTCGATTCCGGACTCCCGCAGTCGCTTGTCGGCGAGGAACTCCGGGTTGCCGCCCAGGATGATGTCGGTGCCGCGACCGGCCATGTTGGTCGCGACGGTGACCGCGCCCTTGTGGCCGGCCAGGGCGACGATCGCCGCCTCACGCTCGTGCTGCTTGGCGTTCAGCACCTCGTGCTTGACCCCGGCGTGCTTCAGCATGCCGGAGAGAATCTCGCTCTTGGCCACGCTCGCGGTGCCGATCAGCACCGGCTGGCCCTTCTCGTGCCGCTCGGACACGTCCTTCACGATCGCGTCGAACTTGGCTTCCTCGGTGCGATAGATCAGGTCGCGCTCGTCGGCCCGGATCATCGGCAGGTTGGTCGGGATGGGCACCACGCCGAGGCCGTAGATCTTCTGGAACTCGGCCGCCTCGGTCAGCGCCGTGCCGGTCATCCCGGACAGCTTCTCGTACATCCGGAAGTAGTTCTGCAAGGTGATGGTGGCCAGGGTCTGGTACTCGTCGCGGATCTCCACTTTCTCCTTGGCCTCGATGGCCTGGTGCAGTCCCTCGTTGTAGCGCCGGCCGATCAACGTCCGGCCGGTGTGCTCGTCGACGATCAGCACCTCACCGTCGATCACCACGTAGTCGCGGTCGAGCTTGAACAGCTCCTTGGCCTTGATCGCGTTGTTCAGGTAGGAGATCAGGGGCGTGTTGGCCGACTCGTAGAGGTTGCCGATGCCGAGCCGGTCCTCCACCACATCGATGCCGGACTCCAGGATCGCGACCGTGCGCTTCTTCTCGTCGACCTCGTAGTGCTCGTCGCGGCGCAGCCGGTCGACCAGCTTGGCGAACCCGGGGTACCAGCGATGGGTGTCCTCGGCCGGGCCGGAGATGATCAGCGGCGTACGCGCCTCGTCGATCAGGATCGAGTCGACCTCATCCACGATGGCGAAGTGATGACCGCGCTGCACGCAGTCCTCCAGGCTGAGCGCCATGTTGTCGCGCAGGTAGTCGAAGCCGAACTCGTTGTTCGTGCCATAGGTGATGTCCGCGTTGTACGCGACCCGCCGGTCTGCGGGATCCATCTGGGACAGGATCGAGCCGACGTCGGCGCCGAGGAAGTGGTACACCCGGCCCATCCACTCCGAGTGGAACTTGGCCAGGTAGTCATTCACCGTGACGATGTGCACGCCTTGGCCGGTGAGCGCGTTGAGGTAGGCGGGCAGCGTCGCGACCAGAGTCTTGCCCTCACCGGTCTTCATCTCGGCGATGTTGCCCAGATGCAGCGCCGCGCCGCCCATCAGCTGCACGTCGAAGTGGCGCTTGTCCAGGACTCGGCGGCTGGCCTCGCGTACGGTGGCGAACGCCTCCGGCAGCAGCGACTCGAGCGTCTCACCCTTGTCGAACCGGGACTTGAAGTCCGCGGTCTGACCGCGCAGCTCCTCGTCGTCCATCGCGACGAAGTCGTCCTCGATCGCGTTGACCTGGTTGGCGATCCCTTTCAGCCGCTTGAGCAGCTTGCCTTCGCCGACTCGGAGCAGCCTGTCCATCAAAGCCACGGAAACGGGCTCCCTTACATTTCGTCGTCACCCACGTGCACGGTCTGCGGCGCCTCGCGGTTCCCGGGGCGCGACATCCCATCGTAGGTTATGCAGCCACGGCAGTCGTTCATGTCGCTCGCCGGCTAGTGCCTTCCTGGCGGAGGGCACTAGCCGACAGCAGCGCGAATCGAGGTCACATCGGGTAGGTGCGCCGCGATTTGGGTGAAGGTCACCCCATCATCGGTGCTCACGTACACCGTCCCGTCGCGGGCACCAAGGTACAGTCCGGCGGGATTCCCGGCATCCACCGTCATGGCGTCCCGAAGCACCGCGGCGTAGAAGCCGTCCGGCAGACCGGCCTCCGACTGGGACCAGGTGCCGCCGGCATCGTCGGAGCGCCACACCCGCGCCTTGCCCTGCGGCGGAATCCGCTCTCCGTCGGCCGTCAGTGGGAACACGAAGACCGTTTCAGGCCGATGCGGATGCACGACGATGGGAAACCCGAAGTCGGACGGCAGTCCGTCGGCGATCGAGACCCAGGTGGCTCCGGCGTCGTCGCTGCGGTAGACACCGTGGTGATTCTGGGCGAACATCCGATCCGGCACCGCCGGATGGCTGGCGACCTTGTGCACGCACTGGCCGAACTCCGGCCACGGGTCAGGGAAGAAATATGCCTTGATCCCCGAATTGCTCGGGTTCCAGCTGGCGCCACCGTCCACCGTGCGGTAGACGCCCCCGGTCGACATGGCCACGGTCAAGGTTTTGGCATCGGTCGGGTGCGGCACGATGGTGTGAATGGCCTGTCCGCCGAAGCCTGCGCTCCAGTCGGTGCGGTGGGGATGGTCCCACAGGCTGCGTACCAGCTCGAAGCTGTGCCCGCCGTCCGCAGAGCGGAACAGGGCCGAGGGCTGGGTGCCGGCGTAGACCACCCCGGGCTCCGTCCCGGGCTGGATCTGCCAGACCCGCTCGACGCTCGCACCAAGATCCTCGGGAAACCGCACCGGCGCGGCCACCGCCTCGCTCCAGGTTCGGCCGTCGTCATCGGAGGCGAACACCCCAGGACCGAAATGGGTGCTGGTGGCGCCGACGAACAGACGGGTGCCGTCCCGGGCGTCGATGCAGGTGGCGTAGATCTCCTGCATCAGGAACTGCGGTGGATCCCAGCTCCACTGCTGCCGTTCGGAGTCCGAGCGGCCGATCCAGAGGCCTTTGCGGGTACCCACAAGCACAATCGACTCGGTCATGGTCCTCTCTTCTATCCGTGTGCGCCAGCGGGCGTCAAGGCGCGCAACGCCACAGCAAGGTCACCGCGGGGCAGCACCTGAACCGACGACAGATCCTGCCACTCCGCCATGGTGGCCAGCTCGGCCGTCAGTTCCGAAGCGACGTACGCCGGGTCGTGGCCGGGCTCCAGCCAGGCGGAGTTGACCCGCAACACCCCTGCCGCCCGGTCGGCCTTGAGGTCGACTCGAGCGACGAAACGGTCGCCGAGCAAGAACGGGTAGACGTAGTAGCCGTGCACCCGCTTCGGCCCGGGGACGTAGATCTCGATCCGGTACACGAAGTCGAACAGCCGCTCCAAGCGGGCACGTTCGAAGATCATCGAGTCGAAGGGGCTGAGCAGCGCCCGGGCGTCGATCCGGCGCGGTAGCGCGGCCTCGTGCCACAGGTAGTGGCGCTTGCCGTCCCAGCCTTCGATGAGCACCGGGACCAGCTCGCCCATCTCCACCAGCGCCGCAACGGCCTCGCGGGTCATCTGCGGACGCGTCCGGAAGTAGTCCCGCAGGCTGAACTCGTCGGCGACCCCGAGCGCCGCCGCGGCCCGGCGGACCAGGCCGATCACCGAGTCGGCGGGTGTCGGGGTGGGCTGGTCGAGCACTGACCGCGGCAGCACTCGTTCCGGCAGATCGTAGACCCGCTCGAACTGGCTGTTGCGCCGGGCGGAGGTGACCTCGCCGCAGTAGAAGAGCCACTCGAGCACCGTCTTCACCGACGACCAGTTCCAGCCCCAGTTGCTCCGGTCCCGTTCCTCGGCAATCTCCAGATCCCGGGCGCTGACCGGGCCTCGGACTGCGACCTCATCGCGGACGAACTCCACGAGAGCCGGGTTCTCTCGGACGACCCGCTCGATCCCCGACCAGACGTCGCGGTAACCGTCCTGCATCCGGAACCGGAGCAGCGGCTGCATGGTCACGTCGATCAGGCTGGCCGCGTGCCCCCAGTACTCGAACAACCGGCGCGGCGGCGAGTGGGCGGCACGGTCCAGCAGCGAGACATCGTACGGTCCGCGCCGGGAGAACAGGGGCATGAAGTGCGCCCGGGTGACGACATTGATGGAGTCGATCTGGAACTGGCCTATCCGCTCGGCCTCCGCCTGCAGCTGCCGCATGGTCACTGGTCCGGCTGGGCGGGACCGACCGAAGCCCTGGGCCGCAAGCGCAACCCGCCGCGTCTGCGCGCGACTCAGCCGTTCTGGACGCCCCCTCACCTATCGCACGCTAGCGGGCAGGTCCGACACTCGATTCCGGTCAGGCCAGCGCTGAGGTGACCCGAGAACGGCCCTAGGGTGAGCCCGTGAGCGTCGCCCCGCCTCCTTCACGTCCCGACCTGCTCTGCTGGTCGCCTTGCTGGGTGTCGCGTTGCAGTTCGGGTTGGGGTATCTGTTCGCTCGGCAGACCAAGCGCTACACCAGCGGGCTGCAAGGTGAGCGGGTGCTGGCATTGCGGGCGTGGGCAATCGGGACCCTGGTCAACGTGGTGCTCACTGAGATACAGCTGCTTCTGCTGCAGCCGGAGGGCGATGCCATCGTCGCTGTCAGCTTGTACGCCTTCGCTGTCGGGATCTTCGCCCCGATGCAGTTCATCTTCTCCCGCCGGGTGCCGAGGGTGCCGGTCGAGGACCTGCCGGTGAACCGACCGAGTCGAGCGGGTCTGATTCTCACAGTCCTTGCGGCGGCGGCTGTGATCGTGCTGGCCGCCGCCGGTGGGATCACGCTGGGCTGACCAGCCTGACCGGAGTGTCGAGCCGGATGACGCCGTAGTCGTACGCCTTCCGCCGGTAGACCACGCTGGGCGTCTGGTGCTCGGCGTCGAGGTAGAGATAGAAGTCATGGCCCACCAGCTCCATCTCGAGCAGGGCCTGGTCAAGACTCATCGGGACTCCCGGATGCACCTTCTCGCGGACCACCAGCGGCCCCTCGCCGTCCACCTCGATCCCCGCCACGGTGTGCACCGCGGAGCCGTTGGCCTCGGCGGACCCGTTCTCGAAGTTGGGCAGGACCGCGGCCGCCTCGTGCAGTGACTGAGGGGAGCGCTGGCCGTGGTGCACCCGCTTGCGGTCAGCCGCCTTTCGCAGCTGGGCCATCAGCTTGTCGAGCGCTATGTCGAACGCGGCCGGGTTGTCCTCCGCCGCCGCCTCGGCCCGGACCACCGGCCCTTTGGTGCGCACGGTGATCTCGACCCGGCAGGCCTGGTCGTGCAGGCGCTTGTTGCGCTCAGCCGACAGCTCCACCTCGACCCGGATCACGCGGTCGTCGAGCTTCTCCAGCCGGGTGATCTTCTCCGTCACGTACGCCCGGAACTCCTCCGTCACGTCGCAGTGGCGGGACTTGACCACAACATCCATCGCTTCCTCCGTCTGCCGACCTAGCGTGGTCGGGGGGTCAGGGGGTCGTCCCCAGCTCACAACAACAACGGCGCCTCGGCACCCGTCATACCCCGGATCAAGACGAGGCACACAGGTGCAGAATGCGCCATAGGGCGACGCTAGCTCCTGGGGTTGGTGATGGCTACGGCCGGTGGCGAATCCTCACGGACTTCTCACCTAGGCGGAGAACCTCACGCGGTTGCCGCCACGCGAGACAACGGCTGCGTCTGGTTGCTCTCTGCCGCAGCACGTTGCGCGCAGCCGGCGTCACCTGCGGCCTTGTGCAGAGAAACGGAGCCGACACCGGCCGGATCGTGCCCCACTCGCGGCCTTGTGCGGAGATAACGAAGCCGCAACCGGGCGGATCGTGCCCCACTCGCGGCCCTGTGCGGAAAGACGAAGCCGCAACCGGGCGGATCGTGCCCCACTCGCGGCCCTGTGCGGAAAGACGAAGCCGCAACCAACCGGATCCGACCCCACC
>JBKPNA010000178.1:0-8682 GCA_046765695.1 Actinomycetota bacterium
TCGACGGCCAGCACGTCCACGCCCGGCGCTGAGCGGTGCGCCAGGCTGAGCAGTCCGCCCGCACCCCCGGTGTTGACCACACTGACGGTCAGCGGCTCCTCCCCCTCCGCGGGGACCGCTCGACAGACCTCGGCCAGCTTCCGATCACTCACCACCAGGGGCCCGATGATCCATTCGAACCACGAGCGGAGGTACGCCAGGTGCGAGCCCAGCGCGTTGGCGGCCGACGCGTTTCCAGGCGGGAACATGGCGGCGTCATGCACCATCTCCGCGAACAACGAGCGCGGCGCCGTCACCCCGGCAGGTTAGCGCGTACGCCCGCGCCGACGTCCGGGTTGTCGGTGAAGAAGGAGTCCATCCCGGCGTCCAGGAAGCTGGTGATCTCCGCGGCCATATTCCCGACGCCGGACGGGTCCGTGCCGACCCGGAAGTTCGCGGGCAGGAAGGTGTTCTCGCGCCGGAAGGTCCAGCCCACGACCGAGAGTCCCACGTTGTGCGCGTCCGCGATCACGTGACTCGGCTCGGTCAGGAACCCCGCCGCGTCGCGCGGGATCAGCACGTCCTTGCAGACGCCGACCTCGTCGGCGTAGCGGGCGATCCCGCGCAACCCCTCTGGCGTGACCAGATCCCGATAGGTCCGCGCGTCGACCTCGGCCGCGAGATCCCAGGGCCCTCCGCTGCAGTTGATCAACTGGAGCAGTCGGACGTCGGTGAGCTGCCTCAGCCGGCGTAGGTTGCCGATCTCGAAGCTCTGGATCAGCACCAGCGATCGAGTCAGGCCGGCGGCCGCCAGCTCGGCGACTAGCGGTTCCTCCATCGCCAGCCCGAGCCCGGCGAAGTAGCTGGAGTGCTTGATCTCCGGCGCGACGCCGACCGGCCTGCCGGAGGAGGTCTGCGACCGCCGGGCCAGGTCCAGGACCTCCGACAGCGTCGGGATCTGATACCTGCCGTCGTACGCCGTGTTCGCCGGCCGGATCTGCGGCATCCGCTCTCGCGCCCGCAGCGTCTGCAGCTCGGCCAGTGTGAAGTCCTCGGCGAACCAGCCAGTCAGGCTCACTCCGTCGATGATCTTGGTCGTCCGCCGATCCGCGAACTCGAGCCGGGCCGCCACATCGGTCGTGCCGCTGATCTCGTTCTCGTGCCGCACCACCAGCACACCATCGGCGGTGCTGACCACGTCGGGCTCGATCACATCCGCGCCCTGGCGGATGGCCAGCTCGTACGCCGCCAGGGTGTGCTCCGGTCGGTACCCGCTCGCACCGCGGTGCGCGATCACGGCAGGCTTCACCGCTCGACCAGTCCCGCCTCGTACGCTGCGATCACCAGGTGCGTGCGGTCCCGGGCGTCCAGCTTCGTCAGCAGCCTGCCGACATGGGTCTTGGCGGTCGCGGCGGACATGTGCAGCTCGCTGCCGATCTCCGCATTGCTCAGCCCGTGGGCGACAGCCACCAGCACCTCGATCTCCCGTGACGTCAGCGACTCCAGCCACGCCGGCTTGGCGGCCGCCGCCGGGGCTTCGACGTACGCCGCGATGAGCCGCCGTACCAAGGACGGCGCCAACACCGACTCGCCCTGCGCGACCTGGTGCACCGCCGCGATCAGGTCTGCCGGTTGCGCGTCCTTGAGCAGGAAGCCGCTGGCGCCCGCCCGCAGGGCGGCATGGACGTACTCGTCAAGGTCGAAGGTGGTCAGCACGATCACCCGAGTCCGCGACAACGCCGGATCCGCGGTGATCGCAGCGGTCGCGCTGACGCCGTCCCGCCCGGGCATCCGGATGTCCATCAGGACGACATCCGGACGCTCCCGCCGAACGACGGCGAGCGCGGCATCGCCGGACTCCGCCGTGCCGACCACGGCAATCCCCGGGTCGGAGGCCAGCAGCGCTGCGAAACCGGAGCGGACGAGGTGCTCGTCGTCGACCACGACGACGGAGATCATCGCGAAGACTCCGCGGTTACCGGCAGGCTGGCGGTCACCAGGAACCCGCCCTCCGCGGAGGCGCCGGCGGTCAGCGTGCCACCGAGGGCTTCTGCTCGTTCCCGCATTCCGGCAATGCCGTGGCCGGGCCCGCGTCCCGGTCGGGTGTCGCCGTTGGGACCGGAACCGTCGTCTCGAACCGCGACCTGGACCCGGCCGTCGTGCTGCTCGACCTGCACGGTTGCCGCGGAGGCATGCGCGTGCCGGACGACATTCGTCAGCGCCTCCCGGGTGATGCGGTACACCGCCGCTCCTGTCTGCCGGGGGATCGACTCGAGGTCGTCCGGCAGCCTCAGCTCCACCTGAAGGCCGGTCGAGCGGACCGTCTCGATCAGCTCGGGCAGGTCGGCCAGCCCTGGCGCGGGATGGTACGACGGCTCGTCCTCCCGCAGGGCGCTGACCACGGCGCGCACCTCGTCCAGCGAGCTCCGGCTGACCCGGGCGATGCTGTCCAGGGCCTCGACAGCCTTCTCGGGGTCGGTCGCCATCAGATGTCGGCCCATACCGGCCTGGACCGCGATGGTGCCGAGGGAGTGCCCGATGATGTCGTGCAGCTCCCGCGCGATCCGGAGCCGTTCCTCGGTCGACCTGCGTCGAGCTGCCTCCTCCGCAGCATGGGCGCGGGCTTCCGCGAGATCCACCCGCAGCCGACCGGTACGGCCGAAGGCGAGGATGATGGCGAGTGCGAGCACCGACTCGAGCGCGTCGTTTCCGCCGTACGGAGCGCCCACCGTTGCCCACCACAGCAGCCCGAAGGAACCGAGTGCCGCGGCAGTGCACACCGCGACTTCCCAGAGCGGGCGAGCGACCGCCACGAAGTAGCCCCCGAAGAGCAGGATCAGCGGCATCGCACCTGCGTTGTAGCCGAGCAGGAACAGGGCCGCCGTAGCCGCGAGGCTGATCAAGAACGCCGCCGACGGCCAGCGCCTGCGCCATGCGTACGGCACCGTGGCCAATGCCAGGAGCACGACGAACAACCAGTCGCGTGGGGTGTAGGTGTAGTCGGGGTCGCTGGTCGTCGGTGCGCCGGAGGTCACCCAGCCGATGGCGAGGAATCCCGCCGCGACAAGGGCGTCGACCACGCGCCTCGTGCGGATTCCGGCCATCCTCCCACCGTACGGTTCCGTTACGGCGCGCGCATCGCCCTCGAGGTGGATGGTGCATCACCCTGCCGGCGTACGGCGATCGGCGAACTCGAGCGCGCGGGCCGATGTGCCGACGGGGGCCAGAGGCAGACGCTGACGGCATGACCACAACACAGTCGCTCCGGGCGACGGCGGGCGCTGCGGAAACCACAGCGCAGTACTCCTTGCTCAAGATCCTGGCGATCTGGGCCTCGGTGACCGCACCGATGGCGATTCTGGCGTTCGTTGTCGCCCCGGCGATCATGCCGCACACCTCGCTGCACCCTGGGATCGTCTACTGGATCGCCATGGTGGTCGGCATGATGTGGCAGTTCGTCGTCTCGCTGCTGGTGCTGCGGCACGAGCTGGGCGGCCTGCACTGGGCTGCCATCAAGGAGCGGATCTGGGCCAACCAGCCGCGTGAGCCACGCACCGGCAAGCCGCGGAAGCTGCTGTTCGGTTGGGTGGTGCCGGCGATCGCTGCCAACTATCTCCTTGGCTGGCTGGCCGCTCCGCTGGACACCGCGTGGACCAACTGGCTGCCGGGGCTGCGGGAGCCGTGGTACACCCAGATCCAGCGGCTCGCCGATCCGCAGTTCAAGAGTGCCTGGTGGCTGCTCGGGCTGACCGTGGTGAGCCTTGCGTTCAACTACGTGCTGGGTGAGGAACTGCTCTTCCGCGGCGTGCTGCTGCCGAAGATGAACGGAGTCTTCGGCCGCTGGGACTGGGTCGCCAACACCGTGCTGTTCGGCCTGTACCACGTGCACAAGATCTGGTTCTGGCCGAGCATGATCGCCAGCTCGTTCGGCATCTCCTGGGCCACCAGGCGGTACCGCAGCTTCTGGATGGGCGTGATCGTGCACGGCATCGAGGGCTACTTCATCGTGCTGGTGCTGGCGGTGATTTTGGGCCTCTACCCCTAACCGACCGCGGCCGCTCACCTGGTCCCCGAAGAGATCTGCACCCTTTTCTTCGATTTGCACCGCTTGCACCCGGTGCAAAGGAAAGGAAAGGGTGCACATCCGTCTGATGAGCCGGCTACAGGGTCAGGTGACCAGGTTGTTCAGGCCCTCGCCGACCTCGAACAGGTCGGCTGCCTTGCCGACGATCTTCGGATCCGGCTTGCCGACGACCTCGTGGTCCTTGCCGTCGTACTCCAGGGTGGACAGCACGTGCCGCATCGCGCCGAGCCGGGCGCGTTTCTTGTCGTTGCTCTTGATCACCGTCCACGGCGCCTCGGGGGTGTCGGTGTGCAGGAACATGTCCTCCTTCGCCCGGGTGTAGGCGTCCCATTTGTCCAGTGAGGCCAGGTCGGTGGGTGAGAGCTTCCACTGCCGGACCGGGTCGATCTGCCGGATCAGGAACCGCGTCCGCTGCTCCCCTTGGGACACCGAGAACCAGAACTTGATCAGCTGGAACCCCTCGTCGACCAGCAGGTCCTCGAACAGCGGCGCCTGGCGCAGGAACTGGGCGTACTGAGCGCCGGTGCAGTAGCCCATCACCCGTTCGACTCCGGCCCGGGTGTACCAGGACCGGTCGAACAGCGTCATCTCGCCGGCAGCCGGCAGATGGGTGACGTAGCGCTGGAAGTACCACTGCCGGGCCTCCAGGCTGGTCGGCTTCTCCAGCGCGACAACGTGCGCATGCCGGGGATTGAGGTGCTCCATGAAGCGCTTGATGGTGCCGCCCTTGCCTGCCGCGTCCCGGCCCTCGAACAGGATCACCTGCCGAGTGCCGGAGTCCTTCATCCAGTTCTGCATCTTGACCAGCTCGATCTGCAGCAGCCGCTTCTGGTACTCGTACTCGCTGTTGGGCATCCGCTCGTCGTAGGGGTACGACTCCCGCCAGGTGTCCACGATGGTGCCGTCCACCGAGCGCAGGATCGGGTCGTCGTCGTCCAGCTCCTCGACCACGAAGTCCCGGGCGCCGTAACGCTGCTTCAGTTCCTCCAGTTGCTCGGCGAGTGTGGTCATGTTCTTTTCTACCGCGTCGAACAACGGTGTCGTCAACGGAGACGGCGGGATCCGGGAGGCGTGACCCGCAGCCAGCGGTAGCCGTACGCCGGCAGCGGCAGCTCCACCCGGCCCTTGTCGTCTGGCTGGACCATGCCCGCCTGCAGGAGATCGTTGAGCACCGTGCCGGGGGCCAGATCCGGAAGCGTCAGCGGCACGGTCACCGGGTCGGCCGACGCGTTGTGCAGCGCCACGATCGACCCGTCGTCCCAGGTGCAGCGGTGAGCCAGTACGGCGAGGTAGGGCTGCTCGAGCACCTCGAAGGTCCCCCAGCCGAGCTCCGGACAGTCGCGGTAGGTCGTCGCCAGCCGACGGATGAAGTTGAGCAAGGACTCCGGGTCGCGCTGCTGATCGGTGACGTTGACGAACTCCGGCCCGTACGCGCCCTCCGGCAGCTGCCCGGGGAGCCGCGACGCCGCGGCGTTGGAGAAGCCGCCGTTCTTGTCCGCGGACCACTGCATCGGCGTCCGCACCGCGGACCGGTCGCCGGCGTTGAGGTTCTCGCCCATCCCGATCTCCTCGCCGTAGAACAGCACCGGGGTCCCTGGCAGCGAGAACAGCAGGCTGTAGACCATCCGGATCCGGCGCGGATCCCCGCCGAGCATCGGCGGCAGCCGGCGGATCAGCCCGCGCCCGTAGACCTGCATCTCCGGCTCCGGCCCGAAGGCGGCGAACACCTCCTGGCGCTCGGAATCGCTGAGCTTGTCCAGGGTCAGCTCGTCGTGGTTGCGCACGAAGCTGGCCCACTGGCTCTGCGGCTGCGGCTGCGGCCGGCTGAGCAGCGCATCAACGAGCGGGCTGAAGTCGGTTCGGGCCAGCGACAGGTAGATCCGCTGCATGCCGATGAAGTCGAACTGCATGTGCAGCTCGTCGCCGTCGTCGCCGCCGAAGAACTCCAGCTGCTGCTCGTGCGGCAGGTTCACCTCCCCGAGCAGGATGGCATCGCCGGTACGCCGGTTGAGCATGGCACGGAGGTCACGGAGATATCCGTGTGGATCGGGCAGCCCGGCCTCCTGCTCCGGCAGCCCCAGGGTCTCGATGAAGAACGGCACCGCGTCGACCCGGAAGCCGGACAGCCCGAGCTGGATCCAGAACCCCATGATCTTGGCGATCTCGTCCCGCACCAGTGGGTTCGCCACGTTGAGGTCGGGCTGGTATGCGTAGAACCGGTGCAGGTAGTACTGGCCGGCCTGCTCGTCGAAGGTCCAGACGCTGTTCTCCTTGTCCGGGAACGTCGGCGCCGCCTGGGCGCTCTTCGGCGGCGAGTCGGACCAGACGTAGAAGTCGCGGAACTTCGAGTCCCGGCTGGCCTGGGCAGCCTTGAACCAGGGATGCTTGTTGGACGTGTGGTTGACCACCAGGTCCGCGATCACCCGCATGCCGCGGTCCCGGGCCGTACGGATCACCTCGACGAGGTCCCCGAAGGATCCAAGCCGGGGGTCCACCGCGTAGAAGTCGATGATGTCGTAGCCGTCATCCCGATCCGGGCTGGGATAGAACGGCATCAGCCACAGGCAGGTCACCCCGAGTGAGGACAGGTAGTCCAGCCGCTGGGCCAGGCCGGGGAAGTCACCGGTGCCGTCGTCGTTCCAGTCGAGGAACGTCTCCACGTCGAGGCAGTAGATGACCGCTGTCTTCCACCACACGTCGCTTGTCTCGGTGATCCTCATGATCGCCTCACGCCCCCCTTCGGCTGGACGTCCAGCTGCGGCAGCACCCGTTCGCCGAACACGTCCAGAAAACGGTCCTGGGTCTTGCCGACATGGTGCAGATAGATCTCGTCGAAGCCCAGCTCCACCAGCTCATTCAGCCGGGCCGCGTGCTCGTCCGGATCATTCGAGACCAGCACCGCCCGCTCCACGTCCTCCGCCCGGACCGTCTGCGAGGCTGCGTCGAAGGCCTGCACCGAATCCAGGTCCCAGATCGCCGGCGGGCTCAGTGGGCTGTGGCGCCACTGGTCGTACGCGATGGCGCGGGCCTCGTCCAGCGTCGGCGCGTACGACAGGTGCACCTGGATTGCCAGCGCTCCGGAGCCGCCGGCGGAGCGGTACGCGTCGATCAGCTCGCGCAGGGTCGCCGGGTCCTGGTTGATGGTGATCAGCCCGTCGGCCCAGCCGCCCGCCCAGCGGGATGTCGCCACGCTGACAGCAGCGCCGAACAGCTTCGGCGTGCTCTGCGGTCGGGTCCATACCTTGGCCCGGTCGACGGTGACCAGACCGTCGTGGCTGACCTCCTCGCCGGCCAGCAGGGCCCGGATGATCTCCACACACTCGGCCAGCCGGGCGTTGCGCAGCTCCTTGCGCGGCCACCGGTCGCCGGTGATGTGCTCGTTGGAGTTCTCCCCCGAGCCCAGCGCGACCCACAGCCGGCCGTCGTACATGGCGCCCAGGGTGGCGATCGCCTGGGCGATGATCGCCGGATGGTAGCGCTGGCCGGGTGCGCTGACCACCCCGTACGGCAGCCCCGTCGCCTGTAGCGCCGACCCGAGCCAGGCCCAGGCGAAGCCCGAGTGGCCCTGCCGCTCGCTCCACGGGCTGATGTGGTCGGAGCACATCGCCGCCGTGAAGCCGGCCTGCTCCGCGGCGCGGACCGCGTTCAGCAGCTCACTGGGATGGATCTGCTCGTGCGAGGCATGGAAGCCGACAACTGGCATGTTCCATCCCTATCAGCAGAGCAGCGGCAGAAATGGGAAATGATGCGGTCATGCGCATCTGGCTACGTGATCGCGGACTGCTGCTCGCCAATCTCGCCCTCTTCCTGATCTTCATCACCGGCATGGCGCTGTCCGGTCACAACGTGTACAACTCCGACCAGATGGAGCACGGCGGCAGCCCGATCTCGTTCGGCAGATATCTCGCTACGGGCGCTTTCGTCGAGGCGACCTTCGAGAACTGGGAGAGCGAGTTCCTGCAGATGGGCATGTACGTCGTGCTCACCGCCTTCTTGGTCCAGCGCGGTTCCTCCGAATCCAAGTCGATCGACGAGCCGGCGCCGCAGGACGAGGACCCCCGGGACTCGCAGGACAAGCCGGATGTGCCGTGGCCGGTGAAGCGAGGCGGCTGGGTGCTCAAGCTGTACGAGAACTCCCTCGCCATCTTCTTCTTCGTGCTGTTCTTCGCATCCTGGGCGTTGCACGCCGCCGGGGGTGCCCGGGAGTACAGCGAGCAGGAACTGGCCCACGGCGGCGAAGCCGTCGGCTTCTTCAAGTACCTGACGACGTCCCAGTTCTGGTTCGAGTCGTTCCAGAACTGGCAGAGCGAGTTCCTCGCCGTGGCCGCCATCGTGTGGAGTTCGATCTACCTCCGTCAGCGCGGGTCGTCGGAGTCCAAGCCGGTCGCGGCAGCGCACGCCGAAACCGGCGCCTGACCACAGACGACCACCCTGCACCCCTTAGCTCGACGCTGCACCGGCTGCAGATGGTGCAGCGTCGTACTAGGGGGTGCAGGGTGGAGGCGGAGTCAGTTCGGGCACTACTCGGAGGCTTGCTCCTGTAACGCCTGCTGGATCTCGTCCTTGGACTTCGAGCTGACACCGCTCATGCCGACGTTCTCGGCCTGCTGCACCAGATC
>JBKPNA010000179.1:0-4335 GCA_046765695.1 Actinomycetota bacterium
TTCTTGAACCGGCCGGGCTTCGCGCGCGGAGAGGGTTGCGCACTGCATCTGCTGGCCCTGGATCAGGGCCGGGAGCTGACCGAGACCAAGCCCGACGTCTGCTGGCAACTGCCGATCCGGCGCTCGTACCGTGCGGTGACCCGGACCGACGGCTCGAGCTACACCGAGGTCACCATCGGCGAGTACGGCCGGGACGGCTGGGGTCCGGGCGGAGCCGATCTGGACTGGTACTGCAGCTCCAACACCGAAGCCCACCACGGCACCAGCCCCGTATACGTCAACTACCGGGCGGAGCTGACCGCGCTGCTGGGCCCGGCCGCGTACGACGTCCTGGTGGAGCTGTGCGCCGAGTTTGATTCCCGCCGTGGCCAGCGGATGCGGCACCCGGCCGACCCGGAAGAGCCGCCCTCGGTGCAGAGCCGGTGAGGGCGGCAGCCAGAATGTCCGCATGCGTCTTGATCACCTGTCCTTCGCGGCTGGGCCGGAAGGGCTGGTGAATACGGCGCGGTGGCTGGGCGAGCGGATGGGTGTCCAGTTCCGGGACGGGGGGTTCCACCCGAGATTCGGCACCCGCAACCAGATCCTGCCGTTGACCCGGGGCCGCTACCTTGAGGTGGTCGACGTGCTCGATCACCCCGCGGCCGACAAGGCGCCGTTCGGCCAGGCAGTGCGGGCGCGGATTGCCGAGGGCGGTGGCTGGCTGGGCTGGGTGGTCGCGGTGGACGATCTTGCTGAGGTGCAGCTGCGGATCGGCCGGCCGCCGATCGAGGGCCAGCGCCACCTGCCCGACGGTGGGCTGCTGAGCTGGCACCAGCTCGGCGTACTGGACCTGCTCGCCGATCCGCAGCTGCCGTTCTTCGTCCGCTGGGACAGCGATCCGGCCATGCACCCGTCTGCCGGAGGTCGGGAGGTCGAGCTGCTCCGGATCGAGATCGCCGGCGACCGCGACCGGGTGACCGAGTGGCTGGGTGGCGAGAGCGAGAAGGTGCTGTCCGATGTCGACATCGCCTGGATCGAGCCCGTCGGTCGGCCGGGCCTGGTGGCGGCCGTGTTCAGCACCCCGCGCGGTGAAGTGAGGATCTGACGGCGTGCCTACCGAACCAGAGAGCACCGCAGGCCGGCGGGAGTCCAAGGGAACCGTCCCCCCTGCTGAACCGGGGGGCGTCCGGGTGCGGCCGGCCGTCGCCCGGGTTCCGGCCTACGTGCCGGGCAAGCCGGCGACCGCCGACGGGCAACGGGTCGGATACAAGCTGTCCAGCAACGAGAACCCCTATCCCCCGTTGCCTGGCGTACTGGAGGCCACCGCGCGAGCCGTAGCCAAGATGAACCGGTATCCGGACATGGGCAATGTGGCGATGACAGCCGCGCTGGCCGAGCATCTCGATGTCCCACCCGACCGGCTGGCCTTTGGCACCGGGTCGGTCGGAGTGCTCTACCACCTGCTGCAGGCCACCTGCGAAGCTGACGACGAGGTCGTCTATGCCTGGCGCAGCTTCGAGGCGTATCCGATCGCTTCGATGATCACCGGTGCCACCTCGGTGCAGGTGCCGCTCGGTCCCGGCGCGGTCCACGATCTTGCGGCGATGCGGGCGGCGATCACCCCGGCGACGCGGGCGGTGCTGCTCTGCACGCCGAACAACCCGACCGGCCCGGCGCTGTCGCAGGCGGAAGTGGTCGACTTCGTCGACGCCATTCCGGACCATGTGCTGGTCGTGCTGGACGAGGCCTATGTCGAGTTCGTCACCAGGTCCGATCCGCTGCGTGGGCTAGCACTCGTGGCGGACCGGCCGAATGTCGCGGTGCTGCGGACGTTCTCCAAGGCGTACGGGCTGGCCGGGTTCCGGGTCGGCTATTGCATCGCCTGGCCCAAGCTGGCCGCGGCCGTTCGGGCTGTCGCGCTGCCCTTCGGCGTCTCCGTGCCGGCTCAGGCCGCGGTGCTGGCCTCGCTCGACGCCGAGCCGGCCTTACTCGAGCGGGTCGCTGCGCTGGTGGGGGCGCGGGACCGGCTGGCTGAGGGACTACGAGAGCTGGGGTTTGCGATCCCCGACGCGCAGGGCAACTTCGTCTGGCTTCCGGCCGGGCCGCAGACCACTGCGTACACGGACATGTTCGGCGCCGCCGGACTCAGCGTGCGCCCCTTCCCAGCCGGGGGCGACCAGGGGATTCGAATCACGGCCGGGGAACCGGAGGCCAACGAGCGGGTGCTGGAGGTGGCGGCGACCCTGCCGCGCTGAGCCGTGGCCCGGGGTTGGCAGGCATCCGGGCAATCTGGTGCTGCAAAGTCCCCGGCAACCTGCCAACCGCGAAGATCGATCGATGCGGTGCGTTCTATGTCAGTGCCGGCCCCTAGCGTCTGCGGCATGGCGAAGACGACTGCCCGACCGACCCACCGGTGCACCGAGTGCGGCTGGACCACCGGACGCTGGGTTGGACGCTGTGGGGAGTGCCAGGCCTGGGGCGCGGTGGTCGAGGTGGGCGCGCCACAGCTTGCCCGCGTGACCTCCGCAGTCCCGATGCACAAGGCGGTGCCGATCGGCCAGGTGAGCGCCGACCTGGCCGCCCGGACCCTGACCGGCGTCACCGAACTCGACCGCGTGCTCGGCGACGGGCTGGTGCCGGGCGCGGTGGTGCTGCTGGCCGGGGAGCCGGGCGTGGGCAAGTCCACGCTGTTGCTGGAGGTGGCTTCGCGTTGGGCGCAAGCCGGCCGGCGCACACTCTACGTGTCCGGTGAGGAATCGGCGGCCCAGGTCCGGCTGCGTGCTGGGCGGACTGGTGCGCTTGCCGAGCAGCTCTACCTGGCGGCCGAGACCGACCTGGGCACGGTCCTCGGCCATATCGAGGAGGTGGCGCCGTCGCTGATGGTGCTGGACTCGGTGCAGACCGTCGGCACCGCCGAGACCGACGGTGCACCGGGCGGCGTCAGCCAGGTCAGGGAGGTGACGGGCGCGCTGGTTCGGGTTGCCAAGCGCCGAGGCATGGCGGTGATCATCGTCGGACACGTCACCAAGGACGGCGCCATCGCTGGGCCGCGGATGATGGAACACCTCGTCGATGTGGTGCTGGCCTTCGAAGGCGACCGGCATTCCGGGTTCCGGCTGGTGAGGGCGACCAAGAACCGGTACGGGCCGGCCGACGAGGTCGGCTGCTTCGAGATGGCCGAGCAGGGCATCGTCTCGGTACCGGATCCGTCGGGACTGTTCACCTCGCGGCATGCCCACCCGGTCCCAGGGACGGCGATCACGGTGACCCTGGAGGGCCGCCGGCCGCTGCTGGCGGAGCTGCAGGCACTGGTGGCACCCACCCCGTTGCCGCAGCCACGGCGGATCAGCAACGGCGTCGATTCCGGTCGGCTGTCGATGGTGCTGGCCGTGCTGGAGCGGCGCTGCGGGGTCAAGCTGTTCAACCGCGACGTCTACGTCTCGACGGTCGGCGGCGCGAAGGTCGGGGATCCGTCGGCAGACCTGGCGGCGGCGGTCGCCGTGGCGTCGGCGGCGTACGAGCGGAGCATCGGCCAGCATGTGATCGCGCTGGGTGAGATCGGATTGGCCGGTGAGTTGCGCCGGGTGCCGGGCATGGACCGCCGGCTGGCCGAGGCGGCGCGGCTGGGATTCACCGACGCCGTCGTGCCCGCCGCAGCCGACTCCGCGCGGGAGCGGATGACCAGCTTGCGGGCCGGCGTACGGGTGCATCCGGCTGCCACGCTGCAGCACGCACTGGCTGCGTTGAGCCTGCTTCCTGCGGGGCGCTCGGCTCAGCTGGAGGAGGCCGTGCGCTCGGCGGCGACCAGCTCGCGCACCCGGGGCGCCACCTCCTCCGCGTAGCGGCGAGCCTGGTCCGGGTCGTCAGTGCTGAGAATGAAGCTGCTCATCCCGAACGCCAGCGCCAGATCGGCCAGCTGCTCGCTCCAGTCCGCGGGACTCCCGGAGAGCAGGTCGGCGCTGTGTCCAAAGGTGCCGGAAATGTTGACCAGACGCCGGACCGCCGTCGGATCACGCCCGGCAGCGCTCGCAGCGTCGTCGATCTGGACATTCAGCGCTCCGAGCTCGGCAGCACCCGTCTGGCCAAGGCTGGGCAGCCAACCATCGGCCAGCTGCCCGGTTACCCGCAGCATCCGCGGCTTGTAGGCGCCCAACCAGATTCCGATGGGATGGGCGGGCACCGGGCCCGCCTTCGTCCCGGGAACTCGATAGTGGTCGCCGGTGAACGAGAACGGTCCGCCCGCCCACATCCCTCGCAGGATCTCGATCGCTTCCACCAAAGCGTCGACGGCGTCCCGTGGCGTACGCCGGGACCCACCGGCGCCGGCAATCGCGTCCCAGAAAGCTCCCGCCCCCA
>JBKPNA010000180.1:0-3086 GCA_046765695.1 Actinomycetota bacterium
GGCGTACCCCTCGACACTAGCCGGACCTCGCACAAACCAAACCGGACAGATCTGACAGGCTCTGGCCATGAGCCTGTCCCAGCCGCGTACCTCGGCCGGCAGACGGGCACTGCAAGCGATCATCAGGTCACCGGGGGACACCCTGGTCAGCCTGGACTTCGACGGCACGCTGGCCCCGATCGTCGACGATCCCGAGCAGGCGTACGCGGACCGCGCGGCCGTCACAGCCCTCGGGCGACTGGCCGAATGTGTCCGCGCGGTGGTGGTCATCACCGGCCGCCCGGTGCACACCGCCGTACGCCTCCGCGGGTTCGACTCGGTGCCTGGACTGAAGTGCATGGTGGTGCTGGGCCAATACGGGGTGGAGCGGTGGAACGCCGACGGCAACGAGTACGCAATTCCTCCGGAGCCCGCTGAGATCATCGCGGTGGCGGATGAGCTCCCCGACCTGCTGGCCGAGCTGGGATTGACCGATGCCCGGATCGAGCACAAGGGGCGGGCCATCGGGGTGCACACGCGCAGCCTGCCAGACCCCGAAGCCGCATACGCCAGGCTCGCTGAACCGGTCGGCGAACTGGCCCGCAGCCACCAGCTGCGCGTCGAGCCCGGCAAGCAGGTGTGGGAGATCCGGGCCCCCGGCGTGGACAAAGGCGGGGCGTTGCGCTCGTTCGTCGCCGAAGTCGGCGCTCGGCAGGTTATCTTCGCCGGCGACGACCTCGGCGACGTGCCGGCGTTCGATGCGGTCCGGCAGCTAAGGGATGAGGGGGTCGAGGGCCTGCTGGTGTGTTCCGCCTCCTACGAGGAGGACGCGCTGGCGAAGTTCGCCGACGTGATCCTTGACGGCCCGACCGGCGTCGCCGGCTGGCTCACCGACCTGGCCGACGCCCTGCACCGTTGAGGCTCAGCCGCCTGGCGTCTGGACGGACTCGTGGCGGGTCTGCTGAGGCTCCAGGGTGCGTCGTTCGGAGTCCTCCAAGATTGCCTCCGCCTGTCGTTCGGGGTCTTCGCTGCCCGCCGAGATCTCTTCTGGCAGCAGATGCGCCCGCTCGGCGATAAGGCGGTCGTCGACTGGCTCAGTCATGCTCTCGAGGTTATCGGCGATCACCGGTGGCGTTGCCGGCTTTCGATCGGATCACCAGCGCGACCACTAGGGTCAGGGTATGGCAGGCCTGCTCGAGCGCATCGTCGACGCGATGAACTCACGCAACTCCGAGAACGTCGCCGCCCTGTTCGCAGACGACTATCGAAGCTTCCAACCCGTTCACCCAAACCGGGGGTTCGGCGGCAGTGAGCAGGTGGCGACGAACTGGCGCGCCGTGTTCGACGGCGTCCCAGACTTCCATGCCGAGCTTGTTGCGGCAGCAGTCGACGGCCAGGTCGAGTGGGGGGAATGGGAGTGGCGTGGCACGCACACCGACGGCTCAGCGTTTCTGATGCGCGGAATCACCATCCTCGTTGGGAGGAACGGCCTGATCGCGGAGGCGCGACTCTACATGGAGCCCGTCGAGGTCGGTGGGAGCGATATCGACACCGCAGTGCAGGAGATGTACAAGCCGCCGCCAGGCTAGTGCACTCCGTCCTGACGGAGGGCACCAGGGGCTCACCGAACGAGCACTAGCAGGGGCGTCCATGCAGCGGTCGGCGTCTTGTCCGGTCGAAACATTGTTCTACGATGTAAATCGCGTGGACCAGCGCCCAGTCATCGGGCGGACAAGAGCGTCCACGCGCTCCCGACCCCGACATCGTGCGCTGTGCTTGGCGCTGTGGAGGCAGCTGACTGGTGTTCGTCGACTTCCTCGGCTGGGCCGCGGCCGCATCCTTGGCCGCCGTTGCGCTACCGCAGGCCATCAAGCTGCTGAGGAGCAAGACGATCGCCGGGATCTCGCCGTCCGCGTGGCAGATCATGCTCGGGGTGAACCTGTCCTGGAGCGCCCATGGGGTGTTCACCCATCACCCGAACATCTGGGTACCGAACCTGATCTTCCTGTGCTGCTCAACGACGATCTTGATTCAGCTGGCGCGGCATGGCGTGCGCAGCGTGCCGCGGCTGTTCCTGCCTGGTGTGACCCTGGGATCGCTGACTTTCGCGCTGGACGTGGTGGCCGGTCCCATCGTGTTTGCGCTGGCCGCGGTCGTTCCCTCGGCAACGGCGCAGCTGGCTCAGCTGCGCCAGCTGATTCTCGCTCCGAGCATCCGTGGCGTTTCCATGCCGTTCCTGGTCCTCAACGTGGTGAACCAGTGCCTCTGGGTGTCGTGGGCCGTGTTGGCGCACGAAAGGTCGGTCATGCTGGTGGCTTCCTGCATCGGTTCATTGATGACGGTGAATCTCGTGTGGGCCACGCTGCGGCGGCTGGGAGTCGTGCGGACCAGATCGGCGGCGAGGGCCGCCGAATCCCACGCCGGTCCAGCTCGCAGTGCTGTCAGCGCAGAGCGTCCGGCCAGGGAGTCCACAAGCGCGACACGTCCCGGGGTCGCTGACGGAGGCCTGTCCGAAGCCGGCGAGAGCTAGAGGTCAGCTGAGGGTCACCATGGCGTACGGTGATTCTCGGCTAGTGGGGGCATTCCGAACCCGACTGAGGAGCCCAGCTGTGCATCAGTACCTTGTCGTGGCTAACCAGACTCTCGGCGGGCAGGAGCTGCTGGACGCGATCCGCGAACGGATGTCGCGCGATGCGGCTGAGTTCTGGGTTCTGGTGCCCGCCACACCCGCAACCCACCTCGTCAATGACTTCAACCCGCTCAGCGGCGCCTTCCCCATCGACGCCAGTCTGCTGCCCAGTGCGGCCCAGGTTCGTGAGGAGGGCATTGCTCTGGCGAAGTCCAATCTCGACGCCGAACTGAACCGGTTGCGGGAGATCGGCGCCACAGCCGACGGCGCCGTGGGCGACCCGGATCCGCTGAAGGCCATCGAGAAGACGCTTGCAGAACGGCGCTTCGACGAGATCATCCTGTCGACGCTGCCGCCGGGCGTCTCGCGGTGGCTCGCCATGGACCTGCCACATCGGGTGCGACGCAAGGTTGCCGTTCTGGTAACGGTCATCACTGCTCAGAAGTAGGCAGGCGCCGGTGCCTGGGCCGAGCTCTAC
>JBKPNA010000181.1:0-2418 GCA_046765695.1 Actinomycetota bacterium
CTTCAACGACGACTCGATCGACGCCGACGTGCTCAACAGCGGCGCCGATCCGCGATGGGTGGCCATCGGCGCGGTCGTCATCGGCATCGTGCTGGCCGCCGCCATCCAGGCGCTGACCGGCTACTTCACCGAGACCAACAAGCGCCCGGTGCAGGACATCGGCAAGTCGTCGCAGACCGGCGCGGCCACGGTCGTGCTGGCCGGTGTCAGCGTCGGCCTGGAGTCGGCGGTCTACTCGGCGCTGCTGATCGGCGCCGGCGTGTACGGCGCGTTCCTGCTCGGCGGCTCGTCGATCACGCTGTCGCTGTTCGCCGTGGCGCTGGCCGGCACCGGCCTGCTGACCACGGTCGGCGTGATCGTCGCGATGGACACGTTCGGTCCGATCTCCGACAACGCGCAGGGCATCGCCGAGATGTCCGGCGACGTCGACGAGGAGGGCGCGAGGATCCTCACCGAGCTCGACGCGGTCGGCAACACGACCAAGGCGATCACCAAGGGCATCGCGATCGCGACGGCCGTCCTGGCCGCCACGGCGCTGTTCGGCTCGTACACGAACACGCTGTCGTCCTCGCTCGGCGACGCCGGCATCAAGGCGGCCGACGTGCAGACCACGATCCTCAACCTGCTGAACATCTCGAACCCGCGCAGCCTGGTCGGCCTGCTGGTCGGCGCGGCGGTCGTGTTCCTCTTCTCCGGCCTGGCCATCAACGCCGTCTCCCGGTCCGCCGGTGCGGTCGTGATGGAGGTTCGCCGTCAGTTCCGCGAGTTCCCCGGGATCATGGACGGCACCCAGCGGCCCGAGTACGGCCGCGTGGTGGACATCTGCACCCGGGACGCGCAGCGTGAGCTGCTCACTCCCGGTCTGCTGGCCATCCTGGCGCCGATCGCGGTGGGCTTCGGCCTGGGCGCCGGCGCGCTGGCGGCTTACCTGGCCGGTGCGATCGGCGCCGGAACGCTGATGGCGGTGTTCCTGGCCAACTCCGGTGGCGCCTGGGACAACGCGAAGAAGCTGGTCGAGGACGGCTCGTACGGCGGCAAGGGCTCCGACGCCCACGCCGCCACGGTCATCGGCGACACCGTCGGCGACCCGTTCAAGGACACCGCCGGCCCGGCGATCAACCCGCTGCTCAAGGTCATGAACCTCGTGTCGCTGTTGATCGCGCCGGCCGTCGTCACGTTCAGCATCGGCAACGACAAGAACACTCCGGCACGGATCATCATCGCCGTGGTGGCGGCGCTGATCATCGTGGGTGCCGTGGTGTGGAGCAAGCGCAAGCCGATCTCGATGGGCGAGGACGCTGCCGCGGCGTCCTCCACTTCGGAGCGGATCAGCGCCTGACCCGCCGACCGGCGGTGCCGGGGGCATCGGGGCGACTGCCCCGGTGTCCCCGTCCGCTTGTCAGGACTGTCGGACCCGCCCCGTACGCTGCATGCCATGCGTGCGGCTCGACCGATATTCCTCCTCGCTGTGCTCACGCTGGCCGTGACTCTCGGTGCTTGTTCGAGTCGGCCCGGCCCCCGAGCGTGGGCGGCCAACGTGTGCACCGCGCTCGCGCCGTGGCGTACCGAGATCAGCACGCTGGCCACCCGCACCCAGCAGCAGATGACCGCAGAGACCACCCCGGCGCAGGCCAAGGAGAATCTGACCCGGCTGTTCGGCGGCGCGCAGGAAGCCAGCGAGAAGGCGCGCGAGGGCGTGCAGAAGGCCGGCGTACCGGACGTCGATCACGGCAAGCAGATCGCGTCGAGCTTCACGGCGTCGCTCGGCGCCACCCGGGACGCCTACGGCCGCGCGAAATCCGGCATCCAGGCGCTCCCGACCGCGCCGTCGGCCACCTTCTATACCAAGGTGGCCGCGGTGGTGGACACGCTGAGCGCGGACTACAAGAAAAGCGAGCTGGATACCAGCAAACTCGACTCGAAAGAGTTGACGGACGCGTTCGACGAGGTGCCCGAGTGCCGCTGACCGGACCCCTGATGGCCCGACTGCGGAGCGGGCCGCAGAGAAGAGAGCATCGCTGACCGATGTCCGAGACCGGGTGGCCGCTGATCCCGCGCGAGGTGTTGCCCGCGCCGGTCCCGGCCGCCAAGAGCACCGTCCGGCGCGCGGTTCCCCATGCCGAGCCCGGCCGGCAGCTCTCGATCTTCGGTGCGGAGACGACCGAGCCCTCGCCCGCGGATCTGGCCGGCCTGCTCGCCGGCCCCGGCCGCCTGGGCCGGATGGGTGGCACGGCCCGGATCACGGTCCGGGTGGACGCCGCCTGGCGGGTGCACGTACTGGTCGCCGAGTTGGTCCGCCGCGGGCTGGTGGTGAGTTGGGCGCCGGTGGCGCCGGCCGAGGCGGACGACACCGGTCCGCGTGAGCTGAGCCACGAGCCGTTCGAGATCGCCGAGGCGCCCGACCCCGACGGCTCGGAC
>JBKPNA010000182.1:0-4281 GCA_046765695.1 Actinomycetota bacterium
GCGCGGCGTCGAGGAGGTGCTCGAAGGTGTCCAGCACCAGCAGCATTCGCCGTTCGCCGATGCGTGCTTGCACCAGGCTCAGCACCGGCTCGGGCAGGTAGGTCAGGCCTAGGGCTCGCGCCAGCAGCAGGGGGACGATGGTCGCCTCCCGGACGTCGGCGAGCGGGAGAAAGCAGATGCCATCGGCAAAGTAGGACCGAGTCACCGACGCCGCCTCGACGGCCAGCCGAGTCTTGCCGATCCCGCCGGCCCCAGTAAGGGTGATCAGTCGAAGGTTCTCCTCGCGCAGGCACGCCAGAATCGCTGCCAGCTCGCGCTCGCGCCCGATCAGCCGGGTGAGTGGGACGGGCAGCGAATCCGGCAGTGGTTCTTCCTGTGGCCCAGCAGGTCCGACCCGGGCGTCGCGCCGGCGGGCTGCCGCCTCGAACGCTGCTCGGTCGTCGGGCGCCATACCCAGGGCTGAGGCGATCCGGGCGGCCGTGTCGCGGTAGACCCCGGATCGGAGCCCTCGCTCGACGTCGCTCACCGTTCGGGCGCTGACACCCGCTCGGTCGGCGAGCTCCTCCTGAGTGAGGCCCGCCTCGCGCCGGTAGTGGCGGAGCAAGGGTCCCAGCGAGGTTTCCGCCATCCGCACCCTCCTTCGGCGATCGTAAACCGCGCGGGACAGGTCAGCAGGCGGTCGCAGACTTGGTGTGCAAGTCGGTGACCCAGACGGTGAACTTTTCGTTGTTGGCCAGCCTCGATTGCGCGACCGTCGGTTGTGTCACCACTACAGACAGAGGGAGAACGCCATGTTGGAGGTCAACAAGGACCTGGTACGTCGCTTCTACGACGACGTGCTGAACGCTCATCGCATCGATGTGATCGACAAGCTGGCCCTGGCCGACTACACCGAGCACGACCCGCTACCTGGCCAGCGTGACGGGCTCGTCGGTTTGCAGGATCGTGCATCGATGCTCATTGAGGGACTGGCATCGACATACGACGTGCAGGACATCATCGCGGAGGATGACCGGGTCGTCGTGCGCTGGCGCAACACCGGCAGTCACTCCGGTGAGTTTCTCGGTGTCCCGCCGACCGGTCGGCCGTTCGACTTCGCCGGCATCGACATCTACCGGATCGAGAACGACCGGATGGCCGAGCACTGGCATGTCGTCGACCAGCTGACCCTGCTGCAGCAACTTGGGCTGCTGCCCGCTCCAGAGGGTGGTGCACCGACCTGAACGTTTCTGGCTCAACGATGTCAGGGGGTAACGTCTGGTCGCGGCGGCATAACAGCGTGAAAGATTCTGCGGGGCAGACGCCGCCAGATCCTTCAGGTTGACGAGGGGCGCACCGAACCCCTAGCTCAGCAGATGCCGGGCACGACGAAGGAAGGACTCGCATGGCGACGACATCCCCGGCCGCCTCCTGGATCCGGGTCGGTCTGATCGCTCTGCCGGTCTATGGCGTGATTCTCGCGGTGACGACCATCCAGCCACAGCCGGACCAGGTGACCGACCCCGAAGGCTGGGCCCAGTTTGTCAGCAGCCGCAGTTACCTGATCGAACATGTGGCGAGCAACGTCGTCGGTACGGTGCTGGTGGTCTTCGGCACCTTCGCTCTCGGCACGCTGCTCGCCCGCAGCCGGGCGCCGCGGCTGGCGCTGTGGGGAATGGTGCTCTCCGTCGCGAGCTACCTGCTGTTCACGGTGCCAGGGGTTCTCTCGACCTTTGCCACACCGGCGATCGGGTCCGCTTACCTCGCCGGCAACCGCGACGTGATGACACTGGAGTTCTCCCCTGTGGCGACGATGGTCGTCGTGCTCGCACTGCTCCTGGCGGTGGTCGGCAACGTGATCCTTGCGGTGGCGATCTGGCGTTCGGGCACGCTGCCC
Organism: Actinomycetota bacterium; assembly: GCA_046765695.1. Classification (GTDB taxonomy): domain Bacteria; phylum Actinomycetota; class Actinomycetes; order Propionibacteriales; family Propionibacteriaceae; genus Microlunatus. The sequence continues at coordinate 1,877 of JBKPNA010000182.1, forward strand.
AAGTGGGCCGGCGTCCTGTGGGGAGCCGGCTCGCTGATCTTCTATCTGCTCGGCGCCGCGCTGGGCATGGCGACCACCGGGGCCAGCCTGCCCACCCAGCCGGTCGGTGGGGCGCTGCTGGCTGTGGCCGGCGGGTGGATCACCTGGGCTGCTCTGAGGCGGCCTCTTGATGCCGCCTCGGGGCAGCCCGCTGTCTCGGCTGATCTGGCTTGAGCCATGCGAGATCTGCACCGCTTCGTTCCATCTGCACCGACAGCAACGGGTGCAGATCGATGGAAACGGTGCAGGTCCGTCACCCCTCGCGGGACTGGTCGAGGAAGTCGAGGGTGACCGCCGCGAACAGCGGTGAGCCGCAGAGGTTGTAGTGGGTCAGGCCGGGCAGGATCGCCAGTGCATGACCGCCGCGCGGCCGGCCCTCGCCCATCCAGCCGCCGTCGCGCAGGCCGCCGTCGAGCAGCTTGAAGACCTCGACGTAGTGGCTGGGCGGTGCCATGTCGGCATCGGCCGCGACGATCAGCGTGGGCACCTGCAGCCCGCGTACCTCCTCGCTGAAGTCGAAGTCCTTGGCCATCGACTCACCGACCTTGTCCAGCAGCCGCCCGAAGTCCTCAGGCCGCGGCGCGACCCGTTGGTACAGCTCGTACATCGGGGTGTCCTTCATGAACGGGACTGCCGCCGCGCTCACCTGCTCCTGCTGGGCGAGCATCTCCGGAGGGATCGCCGAACGCCAGATGTGGGCCGACGCGCAGACCAGCTTGCCGATCTTCTCCGGGTACTTGACGGCGGTGAAGAACGCGACGCCGCCGCCGAGCGAGTAGCCGACGACGTCCGGCTTCTCCAGCCCGAGGTGGTCGATCAGCGCGGCGATGTCGTCGGCCATCAGCCCGATGTCGATGGGCCGGTCGATGTCGGCGGTACGGCCGTGCCCCTGCAGGTCGGGCACGATGAGCTGATGGTTCGCCGCCAGCGTAGGGAGGATCGGCCCGAACATCTCGCCTGACCCGAGGCCACCGTGCAACAGGACTATCGGGCTGCCAGAACCGTGTGTCTCGTAGTAGAGGTTGATGCCGTTGACCTCGGCGTACTCGCCGGTGCCCTTGACGTCAGTTGTCCAGTCGATGGTCATGGAGTGCTCCTCGGGTCTCGGTTTTGGGGTTGCTGTCGGGTTAGACCAGTTCCGAGACCAAGACTCATCGGATCGTCGCGACGGCGTCCGCGACCGGCATGTCGCCCTCGATCAGGTCGAAGGTCCGGCCGATGGTGTTGGGTGAGTCGAGCACGGCGGCGAGCACCGACGCGACGTCATCGCGGGTCACTCGGCCGTGTGACAGGTTCTCGCCGAGGGTGACCCGGCCCGTGCCGGGGTCGTTGGTCAGCCCGCCGGGACGTACCACGGTGAAGTCGAGGCCGCTCGCGCGTACCGCGTCGTCGGCGCGGCCCTTCGCGCGCAGGTACACGGCGAAGGTGTCCTCGCCGGGCGCGTCGGCGTCCGCATCGATGGCGCTGACGATCACGTAGCGGCGGATGCCCGACTGCTGCGCAGCCTCGATCAGCCTCACGGCGCCGCCGTAGTCCATCGTCTCCTTACGCCCGGGTCCGCTGCCGGGACCGGCGCCTGCGGAGAACACGACGGCATCGGACCCGGCGATCGCCTCTGCGACCTCCGCCACACGGGCGTGCTCGAGATCGACCACTGCAGGCTGCGCGCCGGCCCGGCGTACGTCGTCCGCGTGGTCCGGGTTGCGAATCAGCGCGACGACCTGATCCCCGCGCTGCGACAGAACCTTGGCGAGACGCAACGCGATCTGGCCGTGGCCTCCGGCGATGGCTACCTTCATGGATTCAACCTAGACCGGCGCCGCGGGCGCAGCCGCTACAGGACGACCTCGGCCAGCAGGTCGACCTGACTGGGGTCCGGCACCGTCGGGTCGAGGATGAGTTCGTCCAGTCCGACCTCCTCGTACGCCTTCACCGCATCCCGGATCGCTTCCCGCGAGCGGAGCGCATGGCCCGCGATCCGTTCGGCCGCCTCCTGGCCCTGAACCTTGTAGTAGTCGACCAGCGAATTACGCGAGGTGGCCTCGGTGTCGCCGAGCGAGAAGTAGCGCAGCCCGACCAACCTTGGCTCACCGTCGCGGGCCCCGTGCCAGGCATTGCGTACCTTCGCGATGAACTCCGGCAGCGCCTCTGGCGGTGATCCGCCTGCGGTCCAGCCGATGCCGTACTCGACGAGCCGGCGGATGGTCGCCTCGCTCCGGCCTCCAAACAGCAGCGGCACACCCGTCGGCCCGGGATCGGGGGCCGGCGGTCGGGTGCCGTCCATCACCGGCTGGCCTTGCCAGGCGCGGTGCAGGGCGGCGAGCTGGGCATCGAAGTCGCGTCCCCTGGTATGGAAGTCCCGGCCG
>JBKPNA010000183.1:0-16859 GCA_046765695.1 Actinomycetota bacterium
CCGCCAGTACGGCCTCGGCCCGGCGAATGCCCGCGAGCTCCTGAGCAGAGGCGTTGGTAGCCGGGGCGATGATCACTGGGATCTTCAGCTGGCGCGCCTGCAGGACCCCGACCGCGTCCTCGTTGCGTTCGATGGCCACCACCGGGACGCCACGGGACTTGAGCCGCGCAGCCACCGCGGTGCCCACCCGGCCCAGGCCGCAGACCAGGACGTGGTGCCGCGGCTTGCCCCGGACGCCGCCGGTGATCGCAGCCAGCCGGGCGGTGATCAGCAGGTCGACGATCAAGGCCGTGAGGCCCGCCGACAGCACGAGGCCGAAGAACTGGATGGCCAGGGCGCCGAACCGGAAGGCCCAGGACAACTCGCTCAGGTCGCCATCACCGGTGGAGGTCGACGACGTCATCGCCAGATAGAGCGAGGTGAGCCAGTCGCGGCCGCCCAAATGGAAGTACAGCGTGCTGAGCAGGACCAGGATCACCAGCCCGAGGACAACCACTCGAGCGCGCCGGTCGAAGGTTCGGGTGACGGCGCCGAGGATCCCACTGGTCCGCACCCCGCTGCGGGCGGTACCCACCAGCTCGGTGCCAAGCACGATGTCGCCGTTCTCGGCCGGCAGCACAGCATCGATGCCGGACCGCCGGGTGTCTCCGATCACCGCCAGCAGCTCCCCGCCGACCCGGTCCCGCGGACCGGCAGCGACCATCCGGCCGCCGATCTCGAAGGTCTGCGTGTCCGCCGTGGCCAGCGCTGCGGCGACGAACGCCGGAGCCGCCAGCTCGGCGGCGGAGAGCAGCGTGCAGTTGCCGACGAGCTCGGTCAGCCGGCCGCCGAGCCTGGGGTTGGTCATCTCGATCACGAGCCGCAGCCCGGGCGCCAGCTCGTCGATCATGAGGGCGATCCGCAGTGCCTGCACGTCGTCGTCACCGAGGATGACAGCGGCCTTCGCCCGTTCGATCCCGGCCAGCCGCAGCTCGGACTCACGGACATGGTCGGCGACCAGCAGCCGACCGCCCAGCGCCTGGATCTCGGCGGTTGCGGCGCCGATGGACCGGCTCGGTGCGATGACCACGAGCTGTTCGCCGGCGCGAGTCAGCTCCTCGACCAGCCGGACGCTGGTCGAGTCCGCACCCACCACCACGACATGCTGGCGCAGGCCAACGGTGTCCTCGCCCGTCGCCATGGCAGTCATGGTAGGCCGACGAGCGGTCGGCCGGGCTTGATCTCGGCGGGGCTCAGAAGCGGGCGGGTTCGGCGTACTCTCCCCACTCCGCGCGCAGCGCGTTGCAGATCTCGCCGAGGGTCGCCTCGACGCGAGCGGCGGCCAGCATCGGCTCGATCAGGTTCGCCTCGGTCCGCGCTGCGCGGACCAGCTCCCCCAGCGCCGCCTCGACGGCCGAGGAATCCCGGGTCTCACGTCGCCGGGACAAGGTGGCGCACTGCTCCAGCTCCACCTGATGGCTCACCCGGAGGATCTCCAGCGGGCCGCTCACCGATTCGGTGTGCACGTTCACCCCGACGATCTTCTTGTCGCCCTTCTCCAGCTGCGTCTGGTAGCGGAAGGCCGCATCGGCGATCTGCCCGGTGAACCAGCCCTCCTCGATGCCCAGCAGCACGCCGGAGGTCATCGGGCCGATCGGGTGCGACCGGTCGAGCCCCCCTCCCATGGCCTCGATCCGGCCGAAGATGGCCTCGGCCTCCGCCTCGATCTCGTCGGTCAGCGCCTCCACGTACCACGAGCCGCCGAGCGGGTCGACCACGTTGACCACACCGGTCTCCTCGGCCAGCACCTGCTGGGTGCGCAGCGCGATCTCCGCCGACTCCTCGGTCGGCAGCGCCAACGTCTCGTCGAGTGCGTTCGTGTGCAGCGAGTTGGTGCCACCCAGCACGGCGCTGAGCGCCTCGATGGTGGTCCGGACCACATTGTTGTAGGGCTGCTGCGCGGTCAGCGACACCCCGGCGGTCTGGGTGTGGAACCGCAGCGACTGTGCTCTGGCCGTGGTGGCTCCGTACCGCTCCTTCAGCCAGCGGGCCCAGATCCGCCGGGCGGCACGGAACTTCGCGATCTCCTCGAAGAAGTCGATGTGCGCGTCGAAGAAGAAGCTCAGACCAGGCGCGAACCGGTCGATGTCCAGCCCTCGGGACAACCCGAGCTCGACGTAGCCGAAGCCGTCCGCCAGAGTGAACGCCAGCTCCTGCGCCGCCGTCGATCCCGCCTCCCGGATGTGGTAGCCCGACACGCTGAGCGGCTTGTATGCGGGGATGTTCGCCGTGCAGTACTCCATCAGGTCACCGATCAGCCGCAGGTGCGGCTCCGGCGGGAACAGCCATTCCTTCTGCGCGATGTACTCCTTGAAGATGTCGGTCTGCAGCGTGCCGTTCAGACGCGCCACGTCGGCACCCTGGCGCTCGGCGGCGACCACGTACAGGCAGAACATCGGCACGGCCGGACCGGAGATGGTCATCGAGGTGGTCACCCGGCCGAGGTCGATGCCGGCGAAGAGCACGTCGAGATCGGCCGCCGAGTCGATCGCCACTCCGCAGTGGCCCACCTCGCCAAGGCTGCGTGGATCGTCGGAATCCCGGCCCATCAGGGTGGGCATGTCGAACGCCACGCTGAGCCCGCCGCCGCCCCGAGACAGGATCATCTGGTAGCGCTCATTGGTCTGCTGCGCGTTGCCGAAGCCGGCGAACTGACGGATGGTCCACGGCCGGCCGCGATAGCCGGTGGGATAGAGCCCGCGGGTGAACGGGTACTCCCCCGGCCAGCTGACTCGCGGCATCCGCTCATCGGCCGACTCGTCGCCCGGGCCGTACACGGGGTCGACCTCCACCCCGGACAACGTGGTGAAGTCTGCGTCCCGGACCTGCCCCTGGGCTTCGGCCCGTGCGTACGCCGCCGCCCAGCGCTCGCGTCCGGTCGGTTCATCCTCTGTCGTCATGACGCCTCCCGGACGAATACTAGGACGTCCTAGTAACTGGGCCAAGATGTAATCCTGCGAGCGTCGATAGGGAGGGCGCCGGTTCGGTCTGGACGACTAAGCGAGAACGGCCCGACTCCGCAGTATCTAACGTGCCGCACACTTGGCCGTTCGAGCGCGGGAGGAAGACCGAAGCATCAGCGCCCGACCGGGCGCGAGCAGGAAGGACCAAATTAGAAGTCCCCCGCCGCCTGCCGCGGCCCGGTGAGCAGCTTCGTCAGCTGGTTGCAGTCGGCTTCGCTCAATGCGCCCAGGCCGAACTGTGCGGAGACGATCGCGTCTGTCGCCTGATCCATGACGATCCGGCCCTTCTGGGTGATGGAGGCGAGCACGGCGCGGCCGTCCTCCGGATGAGGCGTGCGCTGGATGAGCTCGGCGGCCTCGAGCCGCTTGACCAGCGGAGTGACCGAGGTGGCGTGGACCTGGAGCCGCTCACCGATCTTGCCGAGCGGCAGTGCGCCGCGACGCGAGAACGAGAGCAGGACGAGCACCTCGTACCGGGCGAACGTCAGGCCCAGTGGGCGCAACAACTCGTCCAGCTCGGTCAGCACCAGCTGGTGTACGCGCATCAGCGAGGTCACGGCCCGCATCCGTGGCATCTCCGCCCAGTGAGTGGCCCAGAGCCGGGCCGCCTCCTCGATCGGGTCGAAGGGCAGCCGGGTACGCTCTGGGCTCCGGCTGTGGTTCATGTGCCGTCGTCCGTCTCGTCGTCCTCCTCCGGCATCGGGGACTCTGGCGCCATGATCATCCGCAGCGCATCCTCCCGCTCGTCGATGTCGGAAACGTAGCGGATCTCGTTCAGTCCCTGCACCTGGGCTGCCGACTCGAAGACGAAGTGGCCATAGTTCAGCAGATGCCCGATCCACGGTTTCTTCACGGTGATGTCCAGGATCCGGCCCAGCGGCACGCTTGCCCGCTGGGTGTCCAGCACGCCGTGCACCCGGAAGACCCGCTGGTTGGTGATCACGAACCGGTCCCGGTATTCCTCGAGTACCCGCCACAGGGCTTGCAGCAGAATGACCAGCCCGACGATGAAGAAAATCCAGTAGACCGGCTCCGGAAAGGCCCACGCGCTGACGAAGATCAGTACGCCGATTATCACCCGGATCATCGGGAACAGGCTGGCTGCCCAGTGCTTGCGGACTTCGAGCACCATGTACTCGCCGGCCTTGTCCAAGACGTACTGGTCGACGTTTGGGTCGAACAGCCCGGGCATGGCTATCCGCTGGCCAGCGAGGTGAAGAAGGTCACGATGGACCGGAACGCGACGCCCACGGCGGCGAACACCGTTCGCACGGCGCCGGCAGCCGCTTCGGGCTGTGTGATCAGGTAGAAGAGTAGGAAGCCCACGACGAGAGCCGCCAGGATCCTTTTGACCCACGTCATCTTCGGCCCCTCGCCTCTTTACCTTCGTCGGCTGCCTGAGTTGTCTGGATTACGCGGTACAACGTCTGCACGCACGGCTGTGGACTGTGCTCTTTCTACCGTACGTCGCCAGCAGGGTTGATCAGCCACGCCGAGCCCCGAGGACGGCTCAGCGGCCGAGCGCAACCTGGTCCGCCGCCGCGTACGCGTCCAGCTCGCCGGTGCAGACAGCCCGGGCGAACCCGTCGAGCGCCGTATCCTCGAGCGCCAGCTCGGCGTGCAGCCGGGCCATGACCAGGTGCTCGATCTCCAGCCGAGCCCTGGTCAGCCGCCGTTCGGTCCACGCGCCACTGGCCTGCTGAACGGCGCGGAACTGGTCGATTCGATCGATCAGCTCACCGATCCCCCGGCCGTCCTGGGCGACCGTCGAGACGATCGGCGGTTTCCAGGCCCCGGTCGGCCGGTCGCCCAAGGCCACCATGGTGCGGATCTCCCGGATCAGCGCCTGGGCACCTTCCCGGTCGCTCTTGTTGACCACGAAGATGTCGCCGATCTCCAAGATGCCTGCCTTGGCCGCCTGTACTCCGTCACCCATCCCGGGCGCCAGCAGAACCAGCGTGGTGTCGGCCTGACCGGCCACCTCGATCTCGGACTGTCCGACGCCCACCGTCTCCAGCAGCACGGTGTCGAGCCCGGCGGCGTCCAGCACCCGGAGCGCCTGCGGTGCGGCGACCGAGAGACCGCCCAGATGCCCTCGGGTGGCCATCGATCGGATGTAGACCCCGGGGTCGAGCGCATGCGACTGCATTCGCACCCGATCGCCCAGCAGGGCACCTCCGGAGAAGGGAGAAGTGGGGTCGATGGCCAGCACGCCGACCCGCTGACCGTCTGCGCGAAGCGCACCGACCAGCGCTGCGGTGGTGGTCGACTTGCCGACCCCCGGGGCACCGGTGAGCCCGATCACGTGAGCCCGGCCGCGATCCGGAGCCAGGGCACGAGCCAGGGCGGGCAGGACCGCAGAGCGATTCTCCACCAGGCTGATCGCCCGGCCGATGGCCCGCGGCTGACCGGCCTTTACGGCCGCGAGCAGCGCGGAGAGCTCGGGGGCGGGTTCGTTGCTGGTACTCACCGCGGCGGAGCCGCGCGGGGATCCAAGGGGGTCGTCCCCTTCCTCATGTTCAGGGCAGCGTCCGGGCTAGGCCGCCCGCAGGATGAGCGCGTCCCCCTGTCCGCCGCCGCCGCACAGGGCGGCAACGCCCGTGCCGCCACCCCGGCGCCGCAGCGCGTACGCCAAGGTCAGCACCAACCGCGCCCCCGAGGCGCCGATCGGGTGGCCGAGCGCGATCGCCCCTCCGTTGATGTTGACCCGTTCGTCAGTCTCCGCCGGGCTGAGGCCGAGTGCGCGGGCGCTGGCCACGCCGACCGCCGCGAACGCCTCGTTGATCTCGATCAGGTCCAGGTCGGCGACCGGAATCTGCTCCTTTCGGCAGGCGACGGCGATCGCCTCGGCCGGCTGGAGCTGCAGACTCGAATCTGGACCGGCCACCATGCCGTGGGCACCGATCTCGGCCAGCGGTGTCAGGCCAAGCCGGTCGGCAGCTCCCGGGCTGGCCACCACCAGCGCCGCGGCCCCGTCCGAGATGGGGCTGGACGAGCCGGCCGTGATGGACCCGGCGGAGCTGAACGCCGGCGGCAGCTGGCTCAACGACTCGGCCGTGACGCCTTCGCGAATGCCCTCGTCGGTGCTCACCAGGAGGTCGGGACCCTTGCGCTGCGGCACCTTGACCTCCACGATCTCCTCCGCCATCACCCCGCTCTGCGTTGCCGCGTACGCCCGCTGATGGGAACGGGCGGCGAACGCGTCCTGGTCCTCCCGGCTCACCAGCACGTCGCCGCAATTGTGTTCATCGGTCAGCGAGCCCATCGCCTGCTCGGTGAACGCGTCCCAGAGGCCGTCGTAGGCCATGTGGTCGAGCAGCCGGACGTCGCCGTACTTGAAGCCGGCCCGCGAGCGTGGCAGCAGATGCGGTGCCCAGGTCATCGACTCCATCCCGCCCGCCACCACCACCTCGCACTCTCCGGCCCGGATCAGCTGATCGGCGAGTGCCACCGCATTCAGCCCGGACAGGCACACCTTGTTGATGGTGATGGCGGGCACGCTCATGGCAATGCCGGCCTTGACCGCCGCCTGTCGGGCCGGGACCTGACCGGCCCCGGCCTGCAGTACGTGCCCCATGATCACGTAGTCCACCGCTGCCGCCGGAACGCCGGACCGCTCCAGGGCGGCGGCGATGGCGTACCCGCCCAGATCGGTGGCCGGCACGGTCGCGAACGCCCCCAGCAGCTTGCCGATCGGCGTACGCGCGCCGCCGAGAAGAACCGATCCCATACAGCAGTTGTACACCGCTGTCCTTGCCACCGGGTCCGACCGTTGGAACAATTCCGCGGTGACCAGCAGCCCGCCTGCCGAACCGAGCCGGCTTCCTGGACTCGGAGTCTTGGATCATGTCGGGTTCGCCGTGGCAGATCTCCAGGCGGCGCTGGACTTCCACACGCGCGTGCTGGGTCTGGTCGTGCTGCATCGCGAGGAGAACCCTGAGCAGGGTGTGGCCGAGGCGATGCTGAGCGGCCCGGCCATCGAGCGGCCGACCACTCAGCTGCAGCTGTTGAGCCCGTTGAACGACAGTTCACCGCTGCACCGGTTCCTGCGGGACCGAGGACCAGGACTGCATCACCTGGCCTACCAGGTCAGGGACGTGCGCACCGTATCTAAAGTTCTTCAGCAACGAGGTTTGCGGCTGATCTATGATGCACCAAGAGCCGGTACGCGCGGCTCGCTGATCAACTTTGTCCACCCGAAGGACACCGGGGGCGTCTTGATCGAACTGGTCGAACCCTCGCCTTGACCCAGGGCGAGGGTTGCGGGGTTTCGCTCGGACATTGTTGCGGGTGCGAAGAACCACATAAGGAAAACAAGGTCGGGAGAAGGTTTGCGCGGTGAGCTCATCGGATAACACAGGACTGGGCCTGTTCGACGACGCGGCAAGTGCGGTCGGGAACTTCCCGACGGCACTGCGGGGATACGACCGAACGGCGGTCGACGACTACGTCCGCACCCTTGAGGCCAGTGTGGTTCAGTCGCGCCGCCGGGCCGCGCAGCTGGAGCAGCAAATCGGCGGCCTGCAAGAGCAGCTGACGAGCAACGTGGAGAAGGGCACCAGCCAGGACGTCGACTACAGCAACATCGGTGGCCGCGCCAACGAGATCCTGCGGCTGGCTCAGGAGCAGGCCCGTGAACTGGTGGAGAACGCCACCATCGAAGCAGAAAAGGTCAAGGAGTCCGCGCGCCGGGAGGCCGACTCGCTGCGGAGCAACGCCGCTCGGGAAGGCAGTGCGATCAAGTCCGGCGGCGTGGCCGAGATCGACCAGCTGCGGAGCAAGCTGCATACCGAGATCCAGTCCCAGGTCGAGAAGGCGAAGGCCGAGGCCGACGCGCTGCTGGCCGCGGCCCGTCGCCAGGCAGAGTCGCTGCGCCGCGAGGCCGAGCACGAAGCGCAGTCGACCCGGCAGAACGCCTACCTGGACACCGAGAGCCTGCGCCGTACGGTAGAGCGCGAGGCGGCCGAGATCCGGCAGGGAGTGGCGGCCGAGCGCGAGCAGGCCATGGGTGAACTGAAGAAGATCCACGACGAGGCCCAGGCAAAGACGGCGGCCATGCTCGCCGAGGCGACGAAGCATAACGACGAGTCCGCGCAGCGGCTGGAGGCAGACATCACCGAGGCCGCCCGAGTTCGGGCCGAGGCGGTCGCCGAAGCCGAGCAGACGAAGGTCCGGGCGATCGAGGAGGCGGAGGGCCGGCTCGCCACGGCGAAGCAGCAGGCCACCGCCATCAGCGAGCGGACCCAGCAGGAGTTCACCTGGCGCAAGCAGCAGCTGCGCCGGGAGACCGAGCTGCTGCACCAGCGCAAGCAGGCCGTGCTCCAGCAGCTGGCCAGTCTGTCGGCTCTGGCCGAGCAGACCGCCAACGCCTTCCCCGACCTCGATGAGCCGGCGGGGATCGAGGGGGCCGAGTCCGGGGACCAAACGGTGGTGCGGCCGGCCGGCCAGGCCGAGCAGGGCCGGAGCGGCGCCGATCAGGAGGCGCCGGTGGACGACGCACCGACCGAGATGGTCTCGAAGCAGTCGCCCCCCGGGAAACCGAATACTCAGCCCAAGGGTCCCGGTCGCTCCGGTGAGGCTGAGCCGGAGGTCGACGGAGACGCGACAGTTCTCGTGCCACCCTCGCAGCGCCCCGCCGGAACGGAGCGACTTTCCGGACAGCGGCGCCCTCAGGGCTCGAACTGAGGTACCATCCCGCAAAACCGGCCTGATTAGACGGCGCGCCGAGCAGATCGTTGGCGCCCGGCTACTGCCTCGATAGCCTGACCTGAACTCGGGGGAGTACCTGTCCGCGCCGTTTCTTGGGAGTTTGCCGTGACCACGCCCCAGCCTGAAGCCTTGACCGACTCTGAGCTCTTCCCGATCGTCCGCAAGGGCTACCAGTGCGAGGTCGTGGACAGGTTCGCCAGGCGGACCAAGGCCGAGTTGGACCAGCTCAAACAGCAATGTGAGGCCTTGGTGGCTCAGAACCGTGAGCTGCTCGAGAGCCGGGAGCAGGAATCCAGCCAGCCAGAGTCGGCGGACTTCGCCGGACTCGGGCACCGTGCCCAGGAGATCTTGCGGATCGCCGAGGAGCAGGCCCGTGACGTGACCCGGCGTGCTGCCCGCGAAGCCGAGCAGCTGACCGAGGACACCCAGGCGGAGATGGACCGGCTCCGGGAGACCACGACCCGAGAGGTCGATGAGCTGCGACAGGCCCGGCTGGGCGAGCTGGAGGCCCTGCGTGCGCAGTCGGAGAAGGACGCGGCCGCCGTTGCGGAGCGGACACGTACTGAGACGGAGCAGTTGCTGGCAGCCGCTCGGCTGGCGGCCGAAGCCGTACGCGCGGAGTCCGAAGCGACTGCTCGTGGGGTGATCGAGGCGGCCATGTTGGAAGCCGAGTCGCTGAAGGCCGCCGCGGAGAAGGACGCCGGCCGAATCTCCCAGCAGATGGCCGAAAAGCGGAGCCGCACGCTGAGCGAGTTGCAGGCTGCACAGCAGCAGGTCCAGCACACCACGTCAGCGATGCTGTCGGAGGCAACCGAGAAGCAGCGCACCGCAAGCGAGCACCTCGCTGCCGAAACCGAGCAGGCGGCGCACCTGCGGCAGGCGTCGCTTGCGGATGCGGAGCGAGTCAGGCTCGAGGCGACGGCGGAGGCGGAGCAGATCATCCTGCGTGCCCAGCAGCAGGCCGCCACGATCGACGAGCGGGCGCGGCAGGAGTTCGCCTGGCGGCGCCGGCAGATGCGGCAGGAGCAGGAGCTGCTGGGCCGTCGGAAGCAGGCCATGCTGAGCCAGTTGACTTCACTCAGCACGCTGGCTGCCGAGACTGCGGAGAAGCTGCCCGAGGTTCCTGAACTTGATCTGCGCGACCTGCCGGATTTCGAGGAGGAGCTGCTGGCATCGGATGCGGCTGACGCCCAGACCGAGACCGAGGTCGAAAACCGCGAACTCGCGCACGCCTCGCGTAGCTAGGCCTAGTGCCCTCCGTCAGGACGGAGGGCACTAGAACAGCCTGTCCTCGACGTTGTCCAGCCCCCGCAGCAGGTCGTAGTCCAACGTCACACAGGTGATGCCACGGTCGGTGGCCAGCACCCGTGCTTGATGCTTGATCTGCTGAGCGGCGAAGACACCGGACACCGGCCCCAGCTGCGGATCCCGGCGCAGCAGGTCGAGGTACCGCGTCAGCTGTTCCACGCCGTCGATCTCTCCGCGCCGCTTGACCTCGACGGCAACGTAGTGGCCGCTGGCATCCCGGCAAAGCAGGTCGACCGGACCGATCGGCGTCGGGTGTTCCCGCCGGACCAGTGACCATCCAGTCCCCAGCGTCTCCGGATGCTCGGCGAGTAGCGCCTGCAGATGTGCCTCGACGCCGTCCTTCTGGAGACCGGGATCAAGACCCAGCTCGTGCGAGGAGTCGTGCAGCACCTCGCCGATGGAGATCTGGAGCGTGTCGCCATCCCGGCCATGCACCTCCCAGACGGCAGTGAGCGGCTCGGCCGCCGGACTCGCCGGTTCGAGGGGTGCTGGCACCAGCTCGACCAAGCGGCACGGCGGGCTCATCCAGTTCAACGGCTTGTACGCACGGTCGTCCGCATGGATCGAGACGGAACCGTCGGCCTTGACCAGGATGAGCCGAGTCGCCATCGGCAGATGGGCGGTCAGCCGGCCGGCGTAGTCGACCTGGCAGCGGGCGATGACCAGACGCACGGGCGGAAACTTACACTCCTGGTGTGGCTCGACGCACCAGCAAGCACAACCGGCCGGCCCGGCCGTTGAGCGCTGGGCACGCCACCAGCGACACGAAGCTGGACGGCCGCTGGATCGTACGCAGCGTGCCCGGGGCGGCCGCCACCAAGACGTATCGCTGTCCCGGCTGCCAGCAGCCCATCGCCCCGGGTGTTCCGCATGTGGTGGCGTGGCCAGACAACCCCGGCCTGCTCGCCTCCTCGCCAGTCGAGGAGCGACGGCACTGGCATACCGCGTGCTGGCGGCGACGCCCGTGACCGGCGTAGCCGCCGAGAGCCTGTACCGCACCGTGATCGGGGGCTCGGGTCCCCGAATGGTGTTCCTGCACGGCCTGTTCGGTCAGGGGCGGAACTGGAACGCCGCGGCCAAGGCGCTCAGCGGTGAGGCCCGGGTCACGCTGGTCGACCTGCCCAATCACGGCAGGTCGCCGTGGACCGACCACTTCTCCTACCCGGAGATGGCCGACCAGCTGGCCGACGTGCTGGGCACCGACGGTGGCGGGGAGCCGTACGCGGTTGTCGGCCACTCGATGGGTGGCAAGGTGGCCATGGCCCTGGCGTTGCGCCACCGCGAGCTGGTCGAGCGGCTGGCGGTGGTCGACGTGTCACCGGCGGCGACCAGCGAGACCAGCCACTTCGCCCGCTACGTCGAGGGGATGCGATCGATCGACCTCACCGCGCTGACCGACCGGGCACAGGCGGAGGCCCAGCTCGCGCCCTACGTTCCCGACCCGGAGATCCGTAGCTTCCTGTTGCAGAACCTGCGCCGTGGCAACCGGCCCAGTGAGAGCTGGCGCTGGCAGATGAACCTCGAACTGCTCGGGAGCTCCTTGTCCCGGATGGGCGACTGGCCCGACCTTGCGGATATCCCGTACCGCGGTCCGGTGCTCTGGCTTGCTGGTGCGAACTCCGACTACGTCAGACCCGAACACGCACCGCGTATGCGGTCGCTGTTCCCCCGCGTACAGCTGGTCACGATCAAAGATGCGGGCCACTGGCTGCACACCGACCAGCCAGGGGTGTTCCTGAGTGTGCTGCGCCGCTTTCTGCATCTCTGACCAGTCCAAGTGTGGAATCGTAAGCAGCACCAGCCGGTTTCGTCGACGCCCGAAGGATGCTGTGCATGCTCAAAGCCGCCATGGATGTCGCGCCCGAGCCGTTCAACTTCGCACCGTTGCTGATCATCCTGCTCGCCGCTGGCCTCGCGTTGGTCGTGGCGCTCGTCCTCGTGCGCTTCCTTCGCAGGGGCCACAAGTGAGCCTGTCCGGCCAACTCCTGGTCGGGCTTGTCCTCCTGGATGTGACCCCGCCGACGCCGACGCCGACGGGAGCCGGATCGGGAGCGTATCCGCAGGGCAGCCATGGCTTTGCCGCCTATCTGGTCGGCGGCTTACTCGGGCTGGGGGTGATCGTCGTCACGATGATCCTGCTCAGCCTGAAGCCGAAGCGGGCCGATCCGAACGATCCCCAGCCGTGAGCCGGGCGCGTTACGCGCTGAGAACCAACGGGAGAACCAGTAGCCCGATCAGTAAGGACAGCGTGTTGACACCCAGCGCGGTCAGCAGCGACCAGCTGAGCCGACTCGCCGAAGTCTCCCGGCCGCGACGGCGCAGCACCACCAGGAAGATCAGCAGGCCCTCGACCAGGGCGACACAGAGCTCCGCGGCCAGCAGCCGGCCTGGCTCTGGCCGCCTGACCGTGAGAGCCCACAGCACCGGATGGGTGATGCAGTTGACTGCCAGGGCGAGCGCCAGCGCAGTCCGGACGGTCAGTGGCCGGTTGGGACTGGGCCTGGCCCGGCACCAGCCCAGCGCAGCGAACGCGAGCAGGTAGACCGGCAGCTCGATGACACAGGTCAACACGAACGCCACGGGAAACCCGTTCCACCACAGCAACGGGGACTCTGCGGCGACCACGGGCACAAGTGTGCCGGGACAGCGGGTCGCGCGCGGAGATCATGGCTCTGCTCGGTTGATCGTGTTCATGCTCGTCGCGGCAGTTGCCTCCCTCGTCATGTCGCCGCTGACCCTCAGGCCGGCGTCGCGCGGATGATCTCGCTCGGGTTGTTGGGGCGCCCGGTGCCGTCTGGATTGCTGCCGTCCTGACCTTCGGCCGCCATGGCCGCCACCACGTCGCGGCTGGCGGCGTCGAGTGTGCCGAAGATCGTGTAGTCCGGCGCCTGGTTGAGGCTGGTCGAGTCGTCCCAGACCAGGAAGAACTGCGAGCCGTTTGTTCCTGGCCCCGCGTTGGCCATGGCCACGACGCCCCGGGTGTAGGACTCCGTGCCGTCGGTCTCGTTGGCGAACTCATAGCCTGGACCACCCTGTCCGGTACCCGTGGGGTCGCCGCACTGCAGGATGAAGATGCCGGAGTCAGCGAGCCGGTGGCAGCGGGTCTGGTCGAAGTATCCCTGGCGGGCGAGCGAGACGAATGAGTTGATCGTGCACGGCGCCTTGGCGCGGTCCATGGTGATGGTGACCTTGCCCTCGGTCATCTGCAGCACGTACCGGACGGTGCCGCTGGTCGGCACTCCTGTGGTGGGTGGCGGCTGCACCGGTTTGGCCGCCTCGCCAGTTGGGACGTACTCGCAGATCCCGGCACTCGCCTGCCTATTGGGCGTGACGTCGTCGGGGACCGGTTGGACGTGATCGCGCAGGGGCTGGCCGCATCCGCCCAAACCGACCGCCGAAGCGACCAGAAGACTGGCGGCGGCCCGTTGGCACAGACGCACCGGATCACTCTTGCACAGCCCCTTGCTGCTCCGACGGAAGGCGCCTTGCATAGGGTGAGACCGTGGTTCGACTCACCCGCATCTACACCCGTACGGGGGACGGTGGGCAGACCCGGCTGGCCGACATGTCGGCGGCGGACAAGACCGACCCACGGGTCGCCGCGTACGGGGATGTGGACGAGACGAACTGCGTGATCGGGGTGGCACTGGCGAGCGGGAACCTGCCCGACCAGGTGGCCACGGTGCTGCGCACCATCCAGAACGAACTGTTCGACCTCGGGGCCGACCTGTCCACGCCCTACCGCTCCGCCGAGCCGGAGCGGACGGAACTGCGGGTGACCCAGGCCTATGTCGAGCGGCTGGAACGCTGGTGCGACGACTTCTCCGCGCCGCTTCCGGCGTTGGAGTCCTTCGTTCTTCCAGGCGGATCTGCGGGGGCTGCGCTGCTGCATGTGGCGCGTACGGTGGCCCGGCGCGCGGAGCGATCGGCCTGGACGGCGGCCGGCCAGTACGGCATCGACCCGGTGCCGGACGTGGCACGGCCGGGCGGGGTGAACCCGCTGGCCATTACCTATCTGAACAGGCTGTCGGACCTGCTGTTCATCCTGACCCGGGCCGTCAACGGGCCCGACGGGGACGTGTTGTGGGTTCCGGGCGGCAGCCGGGAAGCAGCGGAGCGATGATCGAGGCGACAGGCAAGGCACAACCGAAGCAGGATCGACCGGTGACCCTGTTCACCGGCCAGTGGGCGGATCTGCCCTTCACCGAGGTCTGCAAGCTGGCGGGCGAGTGGGGATATGACGGAGTGGAGATCGCCTGCTCGGGTGACCACTTCGATGTCGCCAAGGCAGCCGAGGACGACGCGTACGTGCAGGGCCGCCGGGACATCCTGGCTGAGCACGGGCTGGGCTGCTGGGCGATCTCGAATCACCTGAACGGGCAGGCCGTCTGCGAGTCAATCATCGATGACCGGCACAAGGGCATCGTCAACTCGCGGGTGTGGGGGGACGGTGACCCCGAGGGGGTGCGGCAGCGCGCTGCTGAGGAGATGAAGACCACTGCTCGAGCTGCCGCCGCGTTCGGCGTGGAGGTGGTGATCGGGTTCACCGGCTCGCCGATCTGGCACTACCTCGCCATGTTCCCGCCGGTCTCCGAGGACGTGATCGCCGCTGGCTACGCCGAGTTCGCCGACCGGTGGAACCCCATTCTCGACGTGTTCGACGAGGTGGGGGTCCGCTTCGCTCACGAGGTCCATCCGTCCGAGATCGCCTACGACTACTGGACCACCGTCGCGACCCTGGACGCCATCGCGCACCGCCCCGCGTTCGGATTGAACTACGATCCCTCGCACATGGTCTGGCAGGGCCTCGACTATGTCAGCTTCATCATCGACTTCGCCGACCGGATCTACCACGTGGACTGCAAGGACACCAAGATCCGCATGCAGAACGGCCGCAACGGGCGGCTGTCCTCGCATCTGCCGTGGGCCGACCCGCGCCGCGGATGGGACTTCATCTCTACCGGCCATGGGGACACCCGCTGGGAGGACATCTTCCGCACCCTCAACCACATCGGATATGACGGGCCCATTTCGATCGAATGGGAGGACGCCGGCATGGATCGGCTGCACGGCGCTCCCGAGGCGCTGGAGTTCATCCGTGGCCTCAACGCCATCACGCCACCTACCGCCTCCTTTGACGCTGCTTTCTCCAGCCACGACTGACGGGCTGGCTTCAGCCCTGATTTTCATGCGCGCGTTTCAGGGCCAGTCGGCGTGTCGGGGGGTTCGCGGTCAACCAGAGTTGGTTCTTCGGGGATCTCACGCCTCGTAGCGGCGTACGCCGGGCGGTGCGGCCTCCAGCCAGCTGAGCAGGCCGGTCAGGGAGTCCGGACTCATCGCGAGCTCCCAGAACTGCTCGGGTCGGCCCGGTGCCTCAACCCGCACGACCATCTGGTCCGAGCTCAGGGCAACCGCCTCCACCGGGTCCGGGTCACGCGTCTCCACGACCCGCAGCTCGCTGCGCTGGAAGGTGAGCCGGGGACGCGGCGAATACGAGAAGAAGCGAAACCACTCCAGCAGGCCCTCACCGTAACGACAGACCCCGAGTACCCAGCCGGCGCCCGGAGTGGTCACCCGCAGCCGGATGCTGCATTCGAAGTTTCCGCCCAGCCGGTTCAGCCAGCGCTGGCGGATGGCAAGAACAAGGAGCGCAAGAGCGAGAAGGAGAATGCAGAAGCCGAGGATCTCGACAATGTCCAGCCAGTCAGGATCTAGCCAGTCAGGCATGCCCCGTCCTCAGTAGCTCCCATCCCCTGTTCTTGTGACCCTACTGCGCTTTCTGTGCCGCGCGTAGTTGGGCTGTCGCGCGCAGGAAATGCTTGCGATCTTCGTCGCTGCCGTCACCGGTATCGAGCACCCGTTGCGCTTCGGCCAGTTCCTTCTCGGCCTGGGCCACGGTGATCTCATCCGCCATCCGGGCATACTCACTCAAGATCGACACGCGGCCTTGGGACACCGAAATGAAGCCGCCGTCCACGGCAATCACCTCCCGTTTTCCGCCGCCCTCGCAGAAGATCACTACAGCGCTGGGTACCAGCACCCCGAGTACCGGCTCGTGACCGGGAAGGATGCCGATCTCTCCCTCCACCGTCTTGGCGATGATATTGGAAGATTCGCCCGACCACACGACACGATCGGCAGAAACCACCTCGACTTGCATCGGATCAGCCATCGTGATCCTCCGGGCAGCTCGGCGGGGCGATCTCGCGGGATACCGACAAGGTCATCGCTCAGCCGCCCTGCTGCAGTTCGGACCAGCGCTTCTCGACGTCGTCCATATTGCCGACGTTGAAGAAGGCCTGTTCGGCGATGTGGTCGACCTCGCCCTCGCAAATCATCCGGAACGACTCCACGGTCTCGCTGAGCGGCACGGTCGAGCCAGGGATGTTGGTGAACTTCGTGGCCATATAGGTGTTTTGGGACAGGAACTGCTGGATCCTGCGGGCCCGGTTGACGATGATCTTGTCCTCCTCGGACAGCTCGTCGATACCGAGAATGGCGATGATGTCCTGCAGCTCCTTGTTGCGCTGCAGGATCTGCTTGACCTGCACCGCCACGTCGTAGTGCTGTTGGCCGATGTACTGGGGATCGAGGATGCGGGAGGACGACGAAAGCGGGTCCACGGCCGGATAGAGACCCCGCGAGGCGATATCGCGGGACAGCTCGGTGGTGGCGTCCAGGTGGGCGAAGGTGGTCGCCGGCGCCGGATCGGTGTAGTCGTCGGCCGGCACGTAGATCGCCTGCATCGAGGTGATCGAATGCCCGCGGGTGGAGGTGATCCGCTCCTGCAACTGGCCCATCTCGTCGGCCAGGTTGGGCTGGTAGCCCACGGCAGAGGGC
>JBKPNA010000184.1:0-13914 GCA_046765695.1 Actinomycetota bacterium
CGGCTGACCAGCGCGCACGAGTGCCGGTCGGAGAGCAGGGCGTGGTCGGCGATGGGGGTACTTGACATGATTTTCCTTCGGCTGAGCAAGTTCCGAACCAATGGAGAGGCCCCCCGGCCCCCGCAACAAACGTAATCCCGATAAAGTCGCCCCGACCAGGCCAGACGTTACACGGCGTTTGGCTCGGGGGGACGTAACGCCTGACCTTGCCGGTCGAGGAGCTCTGGAAGAGCTCGGACGACCGAAAACTAAAGGAGGGCGCTATGGATTTCGACGTTGTGGTGGTAGGCGGCGGTCCGGCCGGTGAGGTGGTGGCGGGTCGCTGTGCCGACGGTGGGCTGCGGGTGGCGCTGGTCGAGCGTGAGCTGGTGGGCGGCGAATGCTCCTACTGGGCCTGCGTGCCCAGCAAGACCCTGATCAGACCCGGTGATGTGCTGGCTGCGGCTGCCAGAGTGCCAGGGGTCGCCGAGAACCTGGACATGTCGATCGACATCATGGCTGTGCTGGCTCGGCGGGACTACATGACAGGCAACTGGAACGACATCGGCCAGGAGACCTGGCTTGCCGAACGCGGAGTCAGCCTGATCCGTGGTGTCGGGCGGCTGTACGCCGCGGGGACCGTCGTGGTGACTGATCATGACGGCAGCGAGCAGAAGCTCTCCGCCGGACGCGCGGTCGTGCTGGCCACCGGAACGACTGCGGTGCTGCCGCCGATCTCCGGCCTTACCGACGCGCGGCCGTGGACGAACCGCGACATCACAGCCGCCAAGGACATTCCGCGGCGCCTTCTCGTTCTCGGCGGCGGCGCAGTCGGCCTGGAGATGGCGCAGGCGTTCCGCCGCCTCGGTAGCGAGGACGTGGTCGTGATCGAGGCGTTCCCACGGCTGCTCGGCCGGGAGGAGCCGTTCGCCGGCGAGGAGGTGGGCGCGGCGCTGCGAGCCGAGGGGATCACCATCCTGACCGGCACGGCGGTGGACCGGGTGTCGCGGGACGGCACGGACGGGCCGGTGACCGTGCGGGCGGCAGGCACCAGCTACGTCGGCGACGAGCTGCTGGTCGCGACTGGGCGACGACCGGCGACTTCGGAGCTGGGCTTGGAGACGGTGGGCCTGACGCCCGGCAAGCCGGTCGCCGTCGACTCTCAGCTGCGGGCGGTTGGCGTGACCGGGGACTGGCTCTACGCCGTCGGGGACTGCAATGGCCGGGCCCTGCTGACCCACATGGCGAAGTATCAGGCGCGGATCGCAGCCGACGTCATCGTCGGGAGGCAGGCTCTGGATCGGGCGAGCTCCGACGTCGTGCCGCGGGTCACCTTCACCGACCCACAGGTGTGCGCGGTGGGCCTGACCGAGGAGCAGGCGCGGGAGCGCGGCATTGAGGTGCGCGCAGTGACCTTCGGCACCGGCAACGTGCCGGGCGCTTACGTCCTGGGCGACGGTGTGTCCGGGACGAGCAAGTTGGTGGTCGACGGGCGCCGCGGCGTACTCGTCGGCGCGACCTTCACCGGGCCGGGCGTTCAGGAACTGTTGCACTCGGCGACGGTTGCGATTGCCGGTGAGGTGCCGCTCGAGGTCCTGTGGCATGCCGTGCCGTCGTTTCCGACTGTCAGTGAGGTGTGGCTGCACCTGCTCGAGGCGTACGGGCTTTGAGCTTCCTGCCATGCCGGACGTCTCCTTCGTCAACCTGCTGGTCGTCGCCGCTGTCGCGGTACTGGCGCCGCTGCTGCTCGGCTTCCTGCCTCGGTTGCGGGTGCCCTCGGTGGTGCTTGAGATTGTGGCCGGGGTCGTGCTCGGCCCGTCCGTGCTCGGCTGGGTGGAGGTCGACCTCCCCGTCCAGGTGCTCTCGGTCATCGGGCTGGCGTTTCTGCTGTTCCTTGCCGGCCTCGAAATTGACCTACGTGAGCTGCGCGGCCGTAGGCTCCGGGTCGCCGGACTGGGGTACGCGGTGACCCTGGCACTCGGCCTTGCCGTCGGGGCCGGGCTGGCCGCTGTCGACTGGGTCGACTCCGCCCTGCTTATCGCGATCGCGCTCTCGGCGACCTCGCTTGGTCTGGTCGTTGCGGTGCTCAAGGACGCAGCACAGGAGGACAGCGCGGTCGGCCAGGCCACCCTCGCCGGCGGCACGGTGGCCGACTTCGCCGCCATCGTGCTGCTGACGCTGTTCTTCTCGGGCGAAGGGCGCAGCGCCGGATCGACGCTGGTGCTGCTGGCGATCTTCACTGGTTTGGTCGTGGTGGTGGGGCTGGTGCTGACCAGGGCCGGCCGATCCATGCACCTGGAAACCGTGCTGGTCCGGCTGCAGGACAGCACCGCCGAGATCCGGGTGAGGATGTCGATCCTGCTCCTGGTGGCGTTCGTGGCCTTGGCCGAGGTCTTCGGTCTGGAGACCATTCTCGGAGCTTTCCTCGGCGGAGCGCTCGTCGGCCTGATCGATCGTGACACGAGCTCGCACCCACACTTCCGCACCAAACTCGAAGCCATCGGATACGGGTTGTTGATCCCCGTGTTCTTCGTCGCCAGCGGCGTACGGCTGGATCTGAAGGGGTTGATCTCGGAGCCGTCCGCACTGCTTCGGGTGCCGGTGCTGTTGTTGGCGCTGCTCTTGGTACGCGGTCTGCCGGCGTTGCTGTACAAACCGGACCTGGGCTGGTCGAAGACCGTTGCAGCCGGACTGCTGCAGGCCACGTCCCTGCCGTTCCTGGTGACCGCGGCGACGATCGGCATCCAAGTCGGCATCGTCTCGGCGATCACGGGCGCCGCCCTCATCTGCGCCGGCCTTTTGTCGGTGGTCGTCTTCCCGTCCTTGGCGGTGTCTCGGCTGCGCGACAGGCCCTTCGGCCGGACCGTGCCGGATCCGCAGAGCCGCCACGCCATCTGAGTGCCGCGGGCGCTCGATGTGGAGCGTCACGGCCCCGAGGAACGTCTGTACTGCTTGAGTGCAGTTGACGCTCGCCGGACGCGACCTCGAGAGATAGGCGGTTCGGCGGCACCGCTGCTGGACCGCCGAACCTCGCACCGGGTCCGGTTCCGGACCTGGACCGGCGCGTGTTCCTTCGCATGCCCGGATTGGGGGCTGCCCAAACCTGTTACTTGGCATCTCTTGTCGAGACATGCATGGGTCGGTGGGCGACAGCCGTGCTTCCCCTGTGGTCACAGCAGCCCCACTGGCCTCTGTCGCCCTGCCGATCTCCGTCATTTGTTAACGCAACGATGTTTCATGGCTCCAGACCCTTGAAACCTGCGCCGGAGGATGGTTGCCTGAACTGGTGGTCAAGTAGCGCGCCACCTTCCTGTAATGGAAAGGCGCGCTATGTTAATGCCCAGCGGCAACGCCCAGCAGCTGACCGACGCGTACGACCGGGAGCTGGCCGCCGAAACGGCGAGTGACCTGCTGCGGCAGGCTCAAGACGCCACCCCGGACGAGAAGGCCCGGCTGCTGAACGAGGTGGTGACGGCCCATGTCTGGCTGGCCGACTCCTTGGCCCGTCGGTTCCACCATCGCGGTGAGGAAGCCGACGATCTGCAGCAGGTCGCCCGGTTCGGTCTGGTCCAGGCGGTTCAGCGCTACGACCCCGATCAGGGTCCGTTCCTGGCGTTCGCCATTCCGACGATCACCGGCTGCCTGAAGCGCCACTTCCGGGACCACGGCTGGCTCGTCCGACCACCCCGTCGAACGCAGGAGTTGGCCGCTCAACTGCGCCAGCAGTGGCCCGACTTGATCCAGCTCCTGCATGCGGACCCGTCGGACCAGGATCTCGCCGACCATCTCGGCCAGTCGGTCAAGGTCGTTCGTGAGGCCACAGGCGCGAATCAGTGTTACCGCCCCACTTCGCTCACGGCGGTACACGGATCTGCTGCTGCGGAGCCGGCGGCCGCCGACGACTTCGCCGTGTGCGAGACCCGCCTGGTGATCAGCCGGGCGTGGAGCCAGCTGACCTGTGAGGAGCGCACGCTGCTCACACTGCGGTTCTACGAGGACCGGTCCCAGTCGGCCATCGCAGCCGAGCTCGGCATCAGCCAGATGCAGGTCTCCCGACTGCTGGCCCGCACCCTGCTGCGGTTGCGGTCGATCATCGGCCGATTGGACTCGATCGAGCTCGCCTCCTAAGGGTTGCTTTCTCAGCTGCACCCCATTTGTCATCGCGCCGAAATAGACCCGCCGATTGCAGTGAAGCTTTATTTCCGGCAGCAGCCGTATGGTGGAATTCATGACCTCCACGAGTACAGATGGGGTGCTCACCGCGAGTTCACCTCCGGGGCGTGACGACGTCATCGCCGTCTGGGACGGACATCCTGACGAGGACTATCGACGGGATATGTCGCACTGGCGAGGCCAGGGCCGTTGGGCCGAGGAGAAGTGGGCGGCCATCGGCGCTGACACGGTCAAGTCGATCCGTCGGGCAGCCAGAACAGTGGGCCGTGACGTCCCGGCCGGCCCCGTGCTGGAATGGGGGCCCGGCGGCGGCTCGAACTTGCTGGCGTGCGCCAGCATCTCGCGGCGGTTGTACGGCGCGGATATCTCCAGCAAGAATCTCGCGGAATGCGCGAGGGTGCTGGCCGAACTCGACCCCGCGCCGGAGTTCCGGCCCATCCTGGTTGGTGACGATCCCGCCGCTGTCGCCCAGGCGATCGATGAGCCGATCGAGGTGTTCGTCTCCACCGCGGTCTTCCAGCACTTCCCGACGCGCGAGTACGGCGGTGAGGTGCTCCGTACGGTGGCCGGTGTGGTTGCCCCTGGTGCGCTCGGTTGCGTGCAGATCCGATACGACGACGGCACACCCAAGTACCTGCCGAAGCAGGGCGACTATTTCGCCAAGCACGTGACCTTCACGTCGTATCAGCTCGATGAGTTCTGGGACCTGCTGAAGAGCGTTGGACTGGCGCCTCTCGAAATCAGCTCCCTGAACAGCAAAGTGAATTACGCGACGTACCTCTTCACCGCACCGTGACCCCGGCAACACAGAGCGCCAGCTTCGATTAAGGTGTGCGGAGCACGGGGATGCTCCAACCGAATCCGGGGGACACATGACCAGATTGCGCTACTCGCTCGTCCTGGCAGCCACATTGGGCCTGCTCTGGCTACCGTTGAGCGCGTACGCCGATACGACCGTGAAGGCAAAGCTGGTGGAGCAGAACAACAGCGGCGCCAGCGGCACGGCAACGCTCACTGCGCTCGGCAACGGGGATCTGAGAGTGGTGATCCATTCGGAAGGCCTGGTGCCCGGCCAACCCCACGCGCAGCACATCCACGGTTCCTCCCACGGGGGCCACTTCGGGTGCCCGACGGTGAAGAAGAACGACACCGACGGCGACGGCGTCCTCACCAACGAGGAGGCGACCGGTGAGTACGGCACCATCTTTCTTGCTTTGACCACCACTGGCGGTGCGACGCCGGAGGACGGGCTCGACGTCAAGCGGATGCCGGCCGCCGATTCGAACGGTCGTCTGGACTACGACCGGACCTTCCCCGCCAAGACGGTCCCCGCAGGCTTGCGGGAGCACCTGTCCTCAGTTCACGTGGTGCAGCACGGCATCGATTACAACGGCAACGGCAAGTACGACTTGGACGCCCTGGGTGTCTCCACCTTCGCCCAGAATCTTGGAGTGCCGAACGTGCCCGAGGAGGCGACCGACCCGGCGAGCTGCGGCGTCGTCCAGGGTGCCGGCGCCGCGAAACCCGCGCGTGGCGGCGTCGAAACCGGCGGAACCCCGGCCGCTGCCCTGAACGCACCGCTCGCTGCAGCGGGCGCTGCCCTACTGCTGCTCGCCGTGGCCCTGCTGCTCTGGCGGCCGGCTCCGGTCCGCGAGCGCACGTCAACGGCTGATGACAGGCATCCGCGACCTTAGCTGGAGGAGCCGGCCAGTCCGAGTCTCGATCGCCATCGGACTGGCCGTTGTCGGCGTCGTGTTGCTGTGGGTCGCGCTGTCCAGGTCGACTAGTCCGGATTCCGCCATCGCCCCGACGTCGAATGACACCACCAGCTCGTCGACCGCTGCCGGCACAGCCGAGCCGACGCCAGAACCAAGCACAGCTCGAGGGCAGCAGACCGATGTCCGGGACAAGATCACAGGCTTGGTGCTGCCGGAGTCTCACCCGGTGACCTTGTCCATCCCGCGGCTCGGTATTTCGTCGAAACTCGTCGACCTGGGCCTTGGCAAGAAGGGACAGATGGAGACGCCACCCCCTCCCGTCGCGGGCTGGTTCACTCAAGGTCCAACACCGGGTGCCCTCGGGCCGGCTGTGATCGCAGGGCACGTGACGTGGAACGGAAGCCGTGCAGTCTTCTACCGCCTAGGTACCATGCAGCCCGGCGATCGAGTGATCGTTACCCGAAAGGATCGGAGAACTGCGATCTTCACCGTCGAGCGGGTGGCCCGGTTTCCGAAGTCGCAGTTCCCGAGCCGGGACGTGTACGGCGCGATCGACCATGCCGGCCTGCGGCTGATCACCTGTGGCGGCACGTACGACGCAGCAGGACACCGATACCTGGACAACGTCGTGGTCTTCGCCAAACTGGAGGCCGTGCGCGGCCCCGGTAGCTGAGCTCCGTGCCGCCTCATCCCTTGACGACTAGGGCAAACGGTTCGGATTCCACGCCGGACTCTGGGTCGAGCACCCTGAGCAGATAGCGGCCAGCCTTGCCCACCTCGATGTAGGCGGTGAACTCGCCGGACTGGTTGGTCGTAGTGGGCACGGGGAAGTCCAGCCACATGCCGCCTTCCCAGCGCTGCACCCGCAGCATGGTCTCCGCTCCACCGCGGTACGTACCTCGAATTCGGACCGTCTGAAAGGGCTTGACCGAGTCGGCCAGCCGCTTGACCTGAATAGTCTCCTCCCCCGTCGAAGCAGAACCGCTGTGATCGGCGGCACCCGGTGTCGTGGGTGACCTCGATGGCGTCGGGTCGGGCGCCGCTCTCTCGCTCGGGTCCTCCACGGTCGGGCCGAGGCTCGGCGATGAATGGCCGACAGTAGCTGCGCTCGAGCCGAATGTGGTCAAGCCCACGCCTCCTCGATAGAAGGCGAAAGCACAGCCGAGCAGGAAGAAGACCACTGCTACCCCGACTGCCCGACGGACCGACGTTAGGCCAGTCGACGACGGCACCATCTCTCCCCCAAAATCACCCCCACCCCCTGCAGGGCTGCACTTTACATTCGCCGGATAACCGGCGGGCGCGGTCTGAAACCGCCCGTACGCCGGAAAGCCTTAGATTCCAACGAAGTTCCAGTCTCACCCCGGTGGCATGTCGTGTTCAAGACAGTGGACACCGGGGCCACGCGATTAGCGGTGGTGAGGCTCGCCCTCGCCACCCTCGTTTTCATAGTGATCTCGCGCGGGACCGCTCGCACCGGCTCCCAACCGGTCGGTTTCACTTAAGATCTTGCGCGAATATCGATACTTGACGCAAGACTTTCACGAAGCTGCCGCACATGTATCTGGGCATGTCGAGGCTGCTCAGATACGGCATGACGCAGCACGGAAAGACAATGCCGTGAGCACTGAGCAGGTGGCCTTCCGTGGTCGCCGTACCTGTATCTGCGTGGCCACGTCGCTCCCCGTCGTCGAGCAGGCGCTACTGGCTCGCGGCCTCATCCGGCACAACATCGACATCTTCCAGCAGGGCTACAACGCCGGCGGCGTAGCCGCCTCGGCCGGCACCCATGACCGTGGCGGATGCACCGACGTCGGCCAGTTCACCGACGACCAGCTGGCCGTATGGCGTGCCCTCGGCTGGACTCAGCAACACCGCAGCACGGCCCAAGGCTTCTCCGGTGACCACGGGCATGGCTGGCCCAAGGGCTGCCCGCACCTCTCGCGGGGCGCTCGCTTCCAGGCCTCCGAATGGGAGGCCGGGCGGAATGGCCTGCGCTCCGCGGGACCGATCACCGGCCCCGGACCGAAGGGGGCCAAGACCCCCACCTGGCAGGCGGCGTTGCGCCGCCTTGCCCCGCTCGCCGCAGCCTCAGAGAAGGAGATCGACATGGCAGAGTGGCGCCGCTACGTCCGCAACGCCGACCAGAAGTTGTCGGCCGCGGGGAAGTACCAATACCTGAAGATCAACGACAAAGGCGACGTGTCGTTCGCCACTGGACCCTGTAAGATCATCGGACTGACGCTGGCGCTCAAGATCACGAACCTGGCGCCCGGCAAGAAGCTGCTGGTCAGGTTCGTCGAGGACGACGTCAGCCCCGCGAGCACCATCCGGTCGTTCAACGCCGATATTCACCAGGTTGTCGGTGCCGGCGGAGCCACCTATGCGGTGATCCCGTGGGCGCGTAAACCGGGCAAAGCCGACCACGGCAGCCGACGCTGCCGCGTTATCGTCGCCGGCCCGAAGGGCACCGTCGTCGACACCGCATCCATCGCCTACTGGAGGGCCGCCGCATGATCACCACCGAACTGGCCGCAACGGTGCTGGCCGCCGGGACCCTGCTGCCGCTGCCCACCGCCGTCGTGCAGCAGCCGCACTGGTCCGATCGAACTCGCACCATCATCGGCTTCGCCGTGTCCCTCATCGTCGGCGCGGTCGTCTACGTCAACAGCTACGGCCTGGACCTGTCCAGCCCGTCCAAGATCGTGGCCGTGCTCAGCGGCGTGGTCGTTGCCGCCGGCGCCGCTTACCGCAATGTGTGGAAGCCGTCCGGACTCGCCGGGCTGATCGAATCGAAGACGAGCCCCTCGGCTATCCCACCCGATCCGGAAGACATGGACGATCCCGGCGAGGACACAGCCCCGGACCCCGACGAGATCAACGACGGACTGCCCGAGGAGGACGTTCCGATCGGAGTCCCCGAGCCGGAGGACTTCGACGACGGCGTACTGCTTGCCCGCCGAGGACGATGATCCTCAGGGTCGGAGCAGGACTTTGATGGCGCGGCGTTGGTCCATGGCCTGGTAGCCTTCGGCGGCTTGGTCGAGGGGGAGTTCGAGGTCGAAGACCCGGCCGGGGTCGATCTTGCGCTGCCAGATCAGGTCGATCAGTTCGGGCAGGAAGCGGCGCACGGGGGCGGGGCCGCCATGCAGGTGGACGTGGGAGAAGAACATCTCCTCGCCGGGCAGCTGCACGCCGTGGGCGACGCCGACGTAGCCGAGGTGGCCGCCTTCCCGGGTGGAGCGGATGGATTGCATCATCGACTCCTGGGTGCCGACGGCCTCGATCACCGAGTGGGCACCCAGCCCGTCGGTGAGGTCCTTGATCTGGGCGACGCCTTCGTCGCCGCGTTCGGTGACGATGTCGGTGGCGCCGAACTCTTGGGCCAGTTGCTGCCGCGGTTGATGCCGGCTCATCGCGATGATCCGCTCCGCGCCGAGCTGCTTCGCGGCCAGCACGCCGAGCAGGCCCACCGCGCCGTCACCGACCACGGCGACCGTCTTGCCGGGTCCGGCTTCGGCTGCGACGGCGCCGAACCAGCCGGTGCCCAACACATCCGACAGCGCCAGGAAGCTGGGGATCAGATCCTCCGGAGGCGGCTCGGGGGTGGCGACCAGGGTGCCGTCGGCCAGCGGCACCCGCATCCGCTCCGCCTGAGCACCCTCCGAACCGATGCCCACCCGCTGCACACAGGAGCTTTGGTAGCCCGACCGGCAGATCTCGCAGGTGTTGTCCGAGGCGAAGAACGAGCCGATCACGAACTGGCCCGGCCGAATGGTGCTGACCTCGGACCCCACCTCCTCTACGATGCCGACATACTCATGACCCATCGGAGACGGCCTGTTGACCTCGTCGTATCCCCGATACGGCCACAGGTCCGACCCGCAGATGCAGGTGGCCGGCAACCGGATGATCGCATCAGTCGGCTTCAGGATCTGCGGATCCGGCCGCTCCTCCACCCGAACATCACCCGGGGCATACATCACGACACCGCGCACGACCGTCTCCTCCCTCGGTAGGCCCTAGGAAGGACCGTACTGTTCAGGTCATGGACGACCGCACCGAGGTCTGGGAGCTGCTGACGGAAAGGAAGCTGCAATGAGCGACACGGAGAAGTCTGCGAAGTTCGAGGGATTCGACGAGGACGAACGAGCCGCGATGAAGGAGCGCGCCCGGGAGCTGAAGGCGGACGCGCGTCGTGGTGCACGTTCCGCCAAAGCGGACGCAGAGCCCGACGTGCTTGCGAAGATCGCCGAGATGGAGCAGGAGGATCGGGTGATGGCCGAGCGGCTTCATGCCATCATCAAGGCCAACGCGCCTGACCTATCGCCGAAACTCTGGTACGGGATGCCCGCGTACGCCAAGGACGGCAAGGTCGTCTGCTTCTTCCAGCCTGCCCAGAAGTTCAAGTCGAGGTACGCGACGTTCGGCTTCAACGACGACGCGCAGCTCGACGAAGGCACGATGTGGCCGACCTCCTACGCTCTGACGAAGTTGACCGACGACAACGAGGAACGGATCGCCGAGCTCATCAGGAAAGCGGCGGGCTAAGAAGGGCCTTGACAAACCGAACCCTCCCGACGCGGTCCAACGGCAGGAGAGATTTCACCCCAACTGGCGTACGGCTTCAGGTGCTTTCGAGGATCACGAGTTGCTGGGTCGCCCGGGTCATAGCGACATAGCGGTCGACAGTTCCTTCGATGCCTACTCCGAACGCGTCAGGTTCGACCAGGATGACGAGGTCGAACTCGAGGCCCTTTGAGTGTTCGGGGGTCAGCGAACGAACGCGTGAGGTCGCATTGAAGGTGTCATCCTCAATGCCGTTGGCATCAATGACGCAGGCGATGCCTTCGTGGGTTGCAAGCCAGGTGTCGAGGATGGAGCCGAGGTCGGAGGTCGCTCCATGAACGACCGAGACGCCGCTGCTGCGGACGGATATCGGGACGTTGGCGTCCGGAAACACAGCCCGGATGACCGGCTCCGCCTCCGCCATGACCTCCTTCGGGGTCCGGTAGTTGATGCTCAGCGATGCCAGCTTGATGCTGCCGAACCCGACCCGCTGGAGCCGTTCCTGCCATGACTCGGTGAACCCGTGCCTGGCCTGGGCGCGATCGCCGACGATCGTGAAGCTCCGGGACGGGCAGCGACGCAGCAGCATCTGCCACTCTGCGTCGGTCAGCTCCTGAGCCTCGTCCACGATGATGTGTGCGAAGGGGCCGGCCAGACGGTCCGGGACGCCGCTCGGCAGCCCGGCCTCGTCGACCAGTTGCCGCCGCAGATCCTCGCCGCGCAGCATGATCAGCGAGCTCTCCGGGTCGTCGTCGGTCTCGAGCAGGTAGTCGACCACCCGATCCATCACCTCGCGTTCGGCGGCGACTGCGGCCTCCCGCCGGCGCTGCCGGCTCGACGCCTCCGGGTCACCCAGGCGCTGCCGCGCCGCGTCCAGCAGCGGCAGGTCGGCGGTCGTCCAGGCCTGGGCATCCTCGCGCTGCAGCTTCCGGACCTCGTCAGCGGTGAGCCAGGGCGCGCACCGCCGCAGGTACGCGGGCACTGACCACAGATCACCGACGAGATCCGTCGGCTCGATCAGCGTCCATGCCCGGTTCAGGGCGGTGATCAGCTCCTGGTTTCGGCGCAGCGCCCGGCGCAGTCGCTCCGGTGACACCTCCGCGTCCTCGCCGGCATCGTCCGCGTGCTCGTCGACAAGGTTGGACAGCAGGGCGTCCCAGATCTGCTCCCGTGCCTCGTTGTGCGGCGTATCGGGCTCGGGTGCCTCGAACGCCTCGGCCCAGTCGCCGGCGCTGACCCAGACGTCGGCCTCGTCGGTTTCGACCAGCAGCCCCTTGGTCGGCGGTTCCTCGTACAACCTCACCGCCGGCTCGATCGCCTTGACCATCTCGGCGGACGACTTCAGTCTGGCCACCTCGGGATCGGCCTCCACGGCGGCAGCGGCTCCTTCGGGCACCAGATCCCGGAGGGTGCACATCTGCACACCCTCCTCTCCGAGGCTCGGCAGAACGTCGGCGACGTAGGCCAGGTACGGACGGTGCGGACCGACGAACAACACTCCACCTCGGTGGCCCTTGAGGTGCTGGTCGGAATACAGGAGATAGGCAGCTCGGTGCAGTGCGACGACGGTCTTTCCCGTACCGGGACCACCGTCGACGACGAGAGCCCCGCGAGAACCGGCGCGGATGATGCCGTCCTGGTCGGCCTGGATTGTGCTGAGCACGTCGCGCATCTGGGGCGAGCGGCTGCTCCCCAGGCTGGCGATGAAGGCGGACTGGTCATCGAGAGCGGCCTGGCCCTCCAGCCCGTCAGGAATGAACACCTCGTCCCAGTAGTCGGTGATCCGACCGCCGGTCCAGCGGTACCGGCGGCGGCTGATCAGCCCCATCGGGTTGGCGTGAGTCGCCGCGAAGAACGGCTCCGCGGCCGGGGTGCGCCAGTCGACGAGGAGCCGTCGGCCCGCGCTGTCGGTGAGACCGATCCGACCGATGTAGGTCGGCTGGGGACTGTCGGCGGCGACCATGCGGCCGAGACACAGGTCCAGGCCAAAACGACGCAGCATGCGCAGGCTCGCGGTCAGCCGGTGGACCTCCAGGTCCCGGTCCATCGCAGCCCGCCCCTTGCCCCCAGGGGCCTTGCGCTGGGCGTCGAGGCGCTCGGACAAGTCAGCGATCTGCTGCTCAAGGCTCTCCGCGATCGCGGTGAAATGTCGCTCGTCGTCGGCGATCAACGCCGGGTCGGCCTTGGCGACAAGATGGTCGGGAAGGTTGAACGCAGTGGTGGTCACGGGGATCAGGGTCATCATCTCCGGGTATTGATATGGGGTCAGGTACGCGGGATAGCAGGGTCCGCCGGCGGGAGGTAGGTGGGACGGCTCAGCGCGGCAACACAACTCGTTACTCGGATGCGCGGGCGAGCAGAATCCGCATCGTGCAACCCCGCCTCCGGCACCTTTCTTGGCTTCGAGATGATGATTCTGCGCCTTAACGGGGGTCTTGCGGCAAGCCCCCCAGTTGGCTATAGATTGAAAATGCAGGAGGCGTTGATCGAGGTACTTGAGGGCCACCTGCTTCCAGTAGCGTGTCGCCGCCCCTAGATGCTATTGGCCTGCAAACCGACCGCCTCCATCGCGTCGAGGTCGCGTACGGCGTAGCGGTGATGCTCCCACTCCTCCTCGAGGATCACGTGCAGACAAGAGAGGGTGGTCTCCTGACATGCGGGGTCCCACGGGTTCTTGCGCGTCGCGGCCAGCTCCGCTGGTGTGATGGTGGCGAGGAGGTCGCGCACCATGGCGACGCGGCCCGCCCTGACCTCGAGCACCTCGGCGTACGAAGGTCTGGCCGTCACGAAGATCGACATGTCCAGCCCGTCGTCCTCGGCGCCAGGACCGGCTTGACCGATGGGATGGAACGGCTGGTCAATTTCCAGGACCGCCCGGCCCAGCCAGGCGTCGGTGGCAAGGACCAGGTGCCGCAGCGTCTGCGCGAACGACCACTCACCACCGACGGACACGTCGACTGTGCCAGGTGGCATCGCCGCCACCCGCTCGAGCGTGGCCGTCCAGGTGCGTTCGAGCGCGGCCCAGGCCGTGCGCAGGCCCTCCGGATCTTCAGCGCGCCGGTCGGCGCGGCCGGGAAAGCGGCGGTTGAGTTCGGCCTCGACGAGGGGTATCACGTCGACCCCGTTGACCCGAAAGAAGCTCTCGCCGTTGGAGAGCCACGGCGCGTCGATCTCCGCGCCTCGCACCTCGACCCCGCGCATCACGACGCCGGACAGGTCAGCCCCGACGAATCGTGCGCCACGCAGGTCCGCGTCGACGAACTCCGCTCCCCGCAGGTCGGACCGGTGAACGTTGTTGCCATGACCTCTCCTAGTCGAGCGCCTTCGGCGCCTGATACGAGGCTGGGGCTGCGTGAGGCTGCAACGAAGCATCGGCTCCGTGTCCAAATTGAACTATTCCACATCGAGCGCTCTCTGGGTATGCCGGGGATCCGCGTCGGCTGGACTCCGTTACGGCGCTGACACGATTCTGGGC
>JBKPNA010000185.1:0-4947 GCA_046765695.1 Actinomycetota bacterium
CATCTGCGGCGGGGGTCGTGGGGTCGGCTGGCGGCCGCAGTCGCAATTGGCGGAACCGTGACCGTAACCGTCACCTGGCTGTTGCTCCAGCTCACCGATCAGCTTCGCAGCGGCTCACAATGGCAGCAGCTCCTCGGCGTGCTGGAACGCAGCCTCGGCGACGTGGACGCCGAGACCGCCAGGCAGCTGATCGGGATCCCGGTCTGGATCCCACAGGTCACGTCGATCCTGATCAGCCTCACCGTCGTGACTGCGGTCACGCTGTTCCTCCGGTCGGGAACGACGCCGACGCGCTGGTCCGGCGCCCGGGAGCTGGTCCTGCGTCGGCTGCTGGCCAGATATGGGGACGCGGATTCCCTCGGCTACTTCGCCACCCGCCGGGACAAGTCCTCGATCTTCGCCCCCGATGCGCAGGCGGCGGTCGCGTACCGAGTCCTGCACGGGGTGTCGCTGGCGTCGGGTGACCCCATCGGTGCCCGGGCATCATGGGCGGCTGCTATCGGGGCCTGGAAGGCCGAGGCCCGTTTCTACGGCTGGGTTCCGGCGGTCGTCGCGGCCAGCGAAGACGGAGCCCGCGCGTACGCCGACAGCGGCCTCAGCGTCCTCACTCTCGGCGACGAGGCGATCCTCGACGTCAGACGGTTCAGTCTCGCCAGCACCTCGATGTCGGATCTTCGGCATGCGGTGCGCCGATCTCAACGCGCCAACCTCACCGTGACCGTGCGGCGGCAACACCAGCTGGCCACCGCAGAGCTGGTGGAGATCACCGCTGCCGCCGAAGCATGGCGGGCGGGCGAGGTCGACCGTGGCTTTTCCATGGCGCTGAACCGACCGGCGGATCCCGCCGACGGACAGAATGTCGTGGTCACCGCCCGAGACGTCGAGGGAGCTCTGGTGGGCCTCCTCACCTTCGTTCCGTGGGGTCGCTCGGGTGCGTCCCTGGACGTGATGCGCCGCAGCCCCGATGCACCCAACGGCGTGACGGAACTGATGGTGGCGGTTCTGATGGACACCGCCGCGCGGCTCGGCATCGCCCGGGTGTCGCTCAACTTCTGCATGTTCCGCAGCGTGTACGCGAGCGCGGACCGGATAGGCGCCGGATCGCTGACCCGGCTCAACTATTCGGTCCTCGGCGTCCTCGACCGGTTCTGGCAGCTGGAGCGGCTGTACCGGGCCAACCAGAAGTACGAGCCGGAGTGGCGGCCCCGCTATGCGTGCTACGACAGCCAGCTCGCCCTCCCCCAGGTCGCACTGGCCATAGCTGCGGCGGAAGGGCTGGTTCCACGGTTGCCGCGGCGGCCCCAGAGGGCGCCCCGACTCACCGAGTCGGAGCTGGACCGGCTGCGACAGCTGGAGATCCGGCCGCTCCCTGAACTGCACACCTGGGAACCACGACGCTCCGATCAGACTCGGCATCGAGTGGAGCACCTGCGCGGTCTCGTGGCCAGCGGACGCGATCCCTACCCGGTCGGCCTGGCGCCGCCCACCGCCACGATCGACGACGCGATCGACGGCTCACCTCAGGTGCCGAACACCCCGCTTCGGCTCGCCGGCCGGGTCCGGGCGATCCGCGACCATGGCGGTGCCGTGTTCGCCACTCTGGTGGACGGCACCCGGTGCGCGCAGGCGTTGCTCGAAGCCGACCGGCTCGGCCGCGACGCCGTCCGTGACTTCGCCCGGCTCGTCGACCTCGGGGATCTCGTCGTGGTGAGCGCCCGACCCGGCCGTTCCCGCAACGGCACTCCGACCCTGCTGGTGGACTCCTGGCAGGTGGCAGCGAAGTCACTGCATCCGCTGCCGTTCGCGGGGTTCACCGATCCCGAAGCGCGGCTGCGGCAGCGCTCGACCGACCTGCTGCTGCACCCCCGGGAAGCCGACCTGTTGCGGCAGCGCACCGCCGCGGTCCGGTCGCTGCGTCGCACCCTGGAGGCCGAGGGCTACCTCGAGGTCGAGACCCCGGTCCTCCACACCGTCCACGGTGGCGCCGCGGCCAGGCCGTTCCGCACCTACAGCAACGCGTACGGTTTGGACCTCTCGCTGCGAATCGCGCCCGAGCTGTACTTGAAGCGGCTGCTGGTGGGTGGTCTGGGCGCTGTCTTCGAGATCGGCCGGAACTTCCGCAACGAGGGTTCCGACGCCACCCACAACCCCGAGTTCACTTCACTCGAGGCCTACCGGCCCTATGCCGACTACGTCGAGATGCGACAGCTGACCGTGCGGTTGATCACCGCCGCTGCCTGCGCGGTGCACGGCAGCGCCACGCTGCCGCTGCCCGGCGGCACCGGTGCGGACTCGACGGTCCAGGCGTACGACCTCACTCAGCCGTGGCCGGTCGTGCCGGTCATCCAGGCCGTCTCGGCCGCAACAGGTCACCCGGTCAGCCTCGACATGGACTTCGACCAGCTGTTGGGCCTGGCTGAGCGCCACGGCGTGGACGTGCACGAAGGGATGGGCCCGGGCGCGCTGATCGAAGCGCTGTACACCGGGGTGGTCGAACCAGCGACCATCCAACCGACCTTCTACATCGACTTTCCCCAGGAGACCTCGCCGCTCACCGCACCGCATCGGCGCAACCCCGGCCTGGTCGAGCGATGGGATCTCGTGATCAACCGGATGGAGGTCGCTACGGCGTACTCCGAGCTGGCAGACCCGGTCGAGCAACGACGCCGGCTCACCGAGCAGTCCCTCAAGGCCGCCGCTGGGGATCCGGAGGCGATGGAGATCGACGAGGACTTCTTGTACGCCCTGGAGACCGGCATGCCGCCATCCGGCGGCCTCGGGATGGGTGTCGACCGGCTGGTCATGCTGCTCACCGGGGCCACCATCCGCTCCGTTCTCTCGTTCCCCTTCGTCCGGCCGCAGCGCCCAGCCATCCGCCGTTGATCCTGGGTTAGCCCACACCTGCCGCTGCCAGCTCGATGCCGGTGCCAGACTGTTGCCGTGATCTGCCGTGCGACCTGACTCGCCTCCTCCGGAGCGTCTCACATCACGAGGAGAGGCTTGAGACATACAGATGCGCCGGCCGAGGGCGTCCCTGAACCGGCCGGCGTTGGCCCGAAGAAGTACGTGAACAGGCATCTCGCGCGGTACCGGCAGATCGCCGACGTGCTCAGCCGGCATGGACTGGGATTCGTCGTGGGCGTGGTCGGTCTCAGCCGCTGGGTCCCTCTGCACCGTGGCGTGCTCGGCCATCAGCGGCGTCAGGAGCCGTACACCAGCCCGGAGCACCTGCGGCTGGCCATCGAAGAGCTCGGGCCGACCTTCATCAAGTTGGGCCAGTTGCTGTCCACGCGCTCCGACATCGTGCCTGCCGACTATCTGCACGAGCTGTCCAAACTTCAGGACGCGGCGCGGCCTATTCCGCCGTCGACGGTCCGGTCGTTGATCGAAGGAGAGCTGGGCTCCAGCCCGGAAGAGATCTTCGCCAGCTTCAACCACGAGCCGCTGGCAAGCGCGTCCATCGGGCAGGCTCACCTGGCCACTCTGCTGGATGGTACCGAAGTCGTGGTCAAGGTCCGCCGGCCCAACATCAACACCGTCATCGACACGGACCTGGAGATCCTGCAGAACCTCGCCAACATGGCGAACCGCCGCTGGCGAGCTGCCGCCAACTACAACTTCCCTGGTCTGGTGTCGCAGTTCGCGCTGACCCTCCGGCGGGAGCTCGACTACCTGGCCGAGGGTCGCAACGCCGAGCGGATCGCGGCCAACTTCGAGGCCAACCCCGACGTACACATTCCCCGCGTCTTCTGGGACACCACCACCTCTCGAGTGCTGACCCTGGAAAGGATCATCGGGATCAAGGTCGACGATCTGGAGGGCATCGACCGCGCCGGGGTTGACCACCGCCAGCTCGCGACCAAGGCTGCCGGGATAGCGGTCACCATGGTGTTCGAGCACGGCTTCTTCCACGCAGATCCGCACCCGGGAAACCTGTTCATCGAGACGGGCGGCCGCATCGGGTTGATCGACTTCGGTCAGGTGGGCGAGGTGGATGATCGGCTCCGGCAGCGGCTCGGCGTGCTGCTGGCTGCGCTGACCAGCCACGAGGTGGAACGACTCGCCAGCGCGCTGCTGGAGCTCTCGGTGGTGAAGCGGCCAGTGGATCGACAGCAGTTCCACATCGATCTTCTTGGCTTCGTCAGTCTCTACAAGGGGCGGCGCCTGGGTGAGGTGAACATCGCGGAGCTGGCCACCCAGTTGCTGGCATTGCTGCGGAAGCACCACCTGCAGCTCCCGCAGGAGATGGCGGTCCTGCTCAAGTACTTCTTGATGGTTGAAGGCATGGGCGTACGGCTGGACCCCGAGTTCAACCTCGGCGCTTTTCTGGGTCCGTACGCCCGACAGCTCGCCTGGGAGCGGTTCTCACCGGAGGCTCTGGCCAGGCAGCTGCTGAGTTCTGGTCGGGATGCGGCAGCCCTGGCGGTTGACCTGCCCGATCGGCTGCGCCGACTCCTCGATCTGTTGGACGCCTCCGGCGTGGTCGTTCACCTGGATGCCGGCGAGCTGGAACCGCTGGTCGGCAGGGTCGAGCGCGTCGGTGATCGGATGGTGGCAGGCATCATCACTGCCGCCTTCATTCGGGGGATCGCTGAGCTGGCCGGGGCCGACAAGGAGCGATGGGGTCGGTGGGAAGCACCGCTGATGGGTGTCGCGCTCGGCATGGGCAGCGCTATGGGCGCCTATCTCGGCTGGTCGGCACGCCGGCGCAGACGGCGTCCACGACGTCGATCTTGACCAGGTCGCAGGCAGTACTTGACCCCCTCGACACTGGCATTCCGCGGCACTAGTCTTTTTCAGTTGGGCAGTTTTGCGCGGTTCACAAGGGAGTGAAGCCATGTCCACCAGGTCAGTTCGCCGTCTCCTCGCCCTGGTGTCGGCCTCACTGTTGCTTCTCCTCACCAACGCGGGAATCGCGGCGGCAGCGGCGCCGCCGGTCGTCTGGGT
>JBKPNA010000186.1:0-8737 GCA_046765695.1 Actinomycetota bacterium
GTACACCGGCGACGACTTCAACTACCCGGAGCTCATCCTGGGCGACGGCGAGCACCACTCGGATGCACTGCTCGGTGCCTTTGCGGCGAT
Source organism: Actinomycetota bacterium (assembly GCA_046765695.1). Classification (GTDB taxonomy): domain Bacteria; phylum Actinomycetota; class Actinomycetes; order Propionibacteriales; family Propionibacteriaceae; genus Microlunatus. Next base: position 91 of record JBKPNA010000186.1, read on the forward strand.
TGCTCCGGCCGCGGCGGCTGCTCTTGGTGCGCTTGATGACGGCGATGTCGAGATGTACCGCCGTGAGATGGCGCCGACGCTGCCGCTGTCGCGCCACATCTTCGCCACCCCGACGTACTACTACAAGACCGGGATCGCCTTCCTCGCCTGGTTGAACGGGCACCAGGAAGGTTTTGTCATGGTCGGCGGGCTGCAGTCCGCCCGGTCGATCGTGCACCTGGCGCGGGTGTTCGAGCTGGCCAACGAGGCACGGTTGCTTGCCGACCCGGAGCTGGCGGCGCACCGGCTGGGCAATCTGTTGGCCACCGCCGGCGTGGCTCGATGACGGGTCGGACAACGCGGCTCTCTCTCAACCAGCGGACCACTGCCTCGTGGTCGCTGCCCGAGGCGATCCAAGGCTGCGTCGACGCCGGACTCGGTGGGATCGGCATCTGGCGGGAGCAACTGGCAGAGGTCGGCCTGGACGAAGGCTGTCGCCTTGTCGCCGAGTCGGGACTGCGGGTCTCCTCGCTCTGTCGCGGTGGCTTCTTCACGACCGCGGACCCCGCCGAGATCCGGGCCGCTGAGGCGAGCAACCGGGAGGCACTGGAGGAGGCGGCGGCGCTGCACGCCGCGACCCTGGTGCTGGTGCCTGGTGGTCTGCCGCCCGGCGACAAGGATCTCGTGGGCGCGCGGGACCGAGCGGCCCGGGCCATCGAGCGGCTGGTGCCGGCCGCCCAGGGGCTCGGCGTGAACTTGGGCATCGAGCCGATGAATCCAATCTATGCCGCTGATCGCGGGGTGATCTCCACGCTGGCGCAGGCCCTGGACATCGCCGAGCGCTTCGACGCAAAGGACGTCGGCGTCGTGGTGGACACCATCCATCTGTGGTGGGAGCCGGGGATCGCGGACCAGTTGCGCCGCGCCGCGGAGCGGATCGTCAGCTACCAGATCTGCGACTGGATCACTCCGCTTCCCGCCGACACCCTGTTGGCTCGCGGCATGATGGGCGACGGCCACATCGACTTCCCGGCCTTCACCCGAGCGGTCGCCGCGGCGGGCTATTCCGGCGACATCGAGGTGGAGATCTTCAACGCCGACATCTGGGCGCAGCCGCCGGCTCAGGTCGTCGACACGATGATCGAGCGTTACCTCGAACTGGTCGAGCCCTACCTCTGATCTCAGGTCAGCAGCCAGGTGATCGCCAGGATCACCGGCACGGAAAGCAGCGTCGCCAGGAAGATGGCGTCCCGGGCCAAGATCACACCGCGGTCGTAGCGCATCGCGAAGGTGAAGACGTTCTGAGCAGTGGGCAGTGCCGCGATCAAGGTGACGGCGAGCAGGTCACGGTCGACCAGGCCCATCCCGTACGCGCCGATCAGGAAGGCGACGATGGGCTGGACCAGCAGCTTGATCGACACCAGAGCGGAGACCTGCCCCAGCGGTTCGCCGGAGCCGAGTCCCGGACCGAGTCGCAGCGAGATGCCGTATGCGAGCAGCATGGAGGGCACCGCCATGCCGCCGACCAGAGCCAGGGGCGCATGGATGGCGACGGGCAGCTTGATCCCGGTCACCGAGAGAAGCAGGCCCACCAGGGATCCCACGGCAAGCGGGTTGCGCAGCGGTCGGCTGAGCCGGCTGAGCAGCAGCCGCATCCGGGACATGTCCGGGCTCGGCGCATGCGTGAGCCCGTCGAGCACTGCCAGGCCGCTGGGTTGCAGCACGACCAGCTGGGCCAGCAGCATCGGCGCGATGAATGCCGCGTCGCCGAGGGCGTACGCGGCGATCGGCAGGCCGAGGTTTCCCGCGTTGACATAGGCCGAGCAGAAGGCGGCGATGACGGACTCGCCGCTGTTTCGCTTCCAGAGCAGCCGGGACAGCAGGATGGCGAGCGTTGCTGCGACTGCCACGCTGCCGAGAGAGGCGATCAGGTTGGCCGACAGCAACCGATGGACATCGGTGCCGCCCAGCACGGTCACCATCAGCGCTGGGCTCGCTACGTAGAACGCGACCCGGGTCAGCACCCCCTGTGCTGTGGCATCGAGGATCCGCAGCGTGGCGAGCAGAAAGCCCAGGCCGATGAGAATGCCGATGATGGCGAATCCCGCCAGGACTCCCTGCACCTCGCGACCTTAACCATCCTTGTCCTGCACAAACGTGGATCCCGGTCACCCCGGGCCGGCTGAGTCCGATCGGCAAGACTTGGCGGGTGCCCACACCCGCGTACGACGTGGTCCGCTTCCGCAGCCACTTTCCGGCTCTCGTCTCGGGAACGGCCCACTTCGACGGTCCGGGCGGGTCGCAGACTCCAGACGTCGTCGCTGCGGCCATGGCAGGTCTGCTGACCGGCCCGCTGTCCAACCGTGGCACAGCCACGGAGGCTGAGCGCAACGCGGATCGGGCCGTGACCGAAGGGCGGGCGGCACTGGCTGATCTGCTGGGAGCCGACCCTCAGGGAGTCATCTTCGGCCGCAGCATGACCGAGTTGACCTTCCATCTCGCCCGGACTCTGGCCAAGGACTGGCGGCCGGGCGATGAGATCGTGGTCAGCCGGCTGGAACACGACGCCAACGTGCGGCCCTGGATGATCGCCGCGGAGCGAGCGGGGGTTGCGGTGCGCTGGGTCGGGTTCGACGTCCGGACCACCGAGCTGGAGTCGAAGGCCGTCGCGGAGCAGATCAGTGACCGCACCCGGTTGGTCGCCGTGACCGGCGCCTCCAACCTGATAGGTACCCGGCCGGATCTGCCCGCCATCGCGAAGCTGGTGCACGCGGCCGGCGCCTTGCTGTACGTGGACGGCGTCCACCTCACCGCCCACGCCCCGGTCGACATGGCCGCGCTCGGCGCCGACTTCTTCGCCTGCTCGCCGTACAAGTTTCTCGGTCCGCACTGCGGTGCGGTGGCCGGTCGGCCGGAGCTGCTGGCGCAGCTGCGCCCCGACAAGCTGCTCCCGTCGTCCGACTCGGTCCCGGAGCGGTTCGAGCTCGGCACGCTCCCGTACGAGCTGATGATCGGCACTGCGGCTGCCGTTGACTTTCTGGCCGACGCGGTCCCGGGCTCCGGCTCGCGCCGGCGCCGCCTGCTCCGTTCGATCTCCGGGATCGCGGCGTACGAGGATGAGTTACGTGAGCTGATCGAGTCGGAGCTGCTCCGGCTGCCCGGTTCGACCCTGTACTCGCGCGCTCGGCGGCGTACGCCGACGCTGCTGGTCACCTTCGCCGGGTACGAGCCGGCCACGCTCTATCGCAAACTTGCCAAACTGGGGGTCAACGCTCCCGCCGGCACGTTCTACGCGTACGAGCCGGCCCTGCAGCTTGGTCTGGGCGAGTCCGGTGGGCTTCGGATCGGCGTCGCGCCCTACAACGACCACAATGATGTCGACAAGTTGCTCGACGGCCTGGCGCGCTGCATCGATCGCTAGAGCAGACCTGACCGGCGGTCCGGCGGCTGATGCTGCGACCTCGGATCGACCGCGGAGGCCGCGGCGTACGGGTCGAGCGAGCGCAGGTTGGTCAGTTGCAGTTCGCGCGCGATGTCGCTCGGCGAGACGACGCCCACCACTCGACCGGCATCGTCGACCACCACGGCGCGCCCGTCGGCGCAACCGTGCATACGCTGCAGCAGCTCGAGGACCAGGTCCTCGGGGCGTACGACCGGGACCTCGGCCGGGGGACAGGCGATCTGCCAGAGGCGGGTCGTGTACCGCTCGGCCGCGGGCACCGACCGTACGCGGTTGAGCGTCACGAGGCCCGTGAGCCGCCCAGCGACGTCGACCAGCGGATAGGTGGAGAACCGGTGGGTGAGCGCGACCTGGCTGACGAAGTCGTGCACCGTCAGGTTGCCGTCCAGAATCAGGGGGCGAGCGGTCATGACCTGAGCCACGGTGACCCCGGACAGCCGACCGCTGAGCCGGGCCTGTTGCTCCTCGACGGTCGCGGCACTGACCACGAACCAGCCGATCAGCGCCAGCCAGAGGCCGCCCAGCCCGGCACCGGTCACCACCTGCAGCACGCCGATGGCGATGATGACGAATCCGAGGATCCGGCCGACGCGGGCGGCATTCACCGCGGCTGCGTGCCGGTCACCGCGCCAGCGCCACAAGGCCGCGCGCAACACTCGGCCACCATCGAGCGGGGCAGCGGGAATCAGGTTGAACACAGCGAGGACGAGGTTGGTTCCGGCCAGGTAGACCAACACACCGATCGGCAGTCCACTGGCACCCAGCGCGCGGAGGACTGCGGCGGCAGCGCCAAAAACGATGCCCAGACCAACGCTCGTCAACGGGCCGACGAAGGCAATGCGAAAGTCCGCCCCCGGGGACTTCGCCTCGCCGCGGAGCTGTGCGACGCCGCCGAGAAGCCACAGCACGATGCTGTCGACCTCGACGCCGTTGCGGCGGGCCACCAGCGCGTGCGCCAACTCGTGCGCGAGCAGCGATCCGAGGAACAGCACCGCGCCGACGATTCCCGCAAGCACGTATGTGGCGAGCCCGCGACCCGGATAGCTTGCGGGCAGCGTCCCGGTCGCGAGCCCGAAAACCAAGATCGCGACGATGAGGAAGACGCTGGCGTTGACCCCGACTCGGATGCCGGCGATCCGGCCCAGCGAGATGGATGCTCGCACTGCTTCACCACCTTCGAACGATGTCTATGAACTCCTACTGTCCCAGTCGGTCAAGACCTGGTCGCAGAGCCCGTCCTTTCCGCACAGGGCCGCAGATCTGATCAAGGCTGGGGCCGGTTGGGCTCCGTTTCTCCGCACAAGGCCGCAGCTGAGGTCGCGGAGTACCGTCGAAGGATGGTCGGGAATGACCAAGGCAACAAGAAACCGCCGAGCCCGCAGCGGTATCGCAGGGGGTTGCCGGGTTATCACGATCCCACTGCAGGCATCGGTGGCGCTGCACCGGCCACCAGCGCTTTGACCTTGCGGCTTTATCTTGCACTGTTCGGGCTGGTCACCTGCGCCGCGCTGGCGATCTGGGTTTACGTGATCGGTGCCCCGATCGGGTTCGTAGTCGTGCTGGTCGTGCTGGCAGTCATCGCCGTTGTGGACATCGCAGCGATCATGCGACGTAAACGACGTGGAGAACCCGGCTGACGGCAACGTTGCGAATGGAGCAACCATGATCCCTGTCCGCCGCGCATCCGTGGCCGGCGACGCGTCGTTGTCTTGCCCCGGGTCACGATGCGCCGGCAGCCTGGCGAAACATCGCCAGGCTGCCCCACTCGTCCGGCTCCTCAATTGGGTGCGTGTCGTAGGCGGCGTAACTCGCATCGATTTCGGCGGAGCGGTGCATGGCCCCACATCGTGAAAGGTCCTGTGGCGTAGTCGGCACGGGATCCTTCACGATCTCCGCGGCTTGGTGGCCAACTGCACGACCGGCGGCAGATCGGCATTCAGTTCAACGTTTTCAGCGGTCGCAGACCTGACGACCACCATTTCGCCCCTGTTTCCGACGGCGGCGAGGTAGTTCCCGTTCGGTGACCAGACCACGGATGACTCGCTCAGGCCGGGACCGAGCTGCGCCGCGACCTCGTGATCGACCCCGTTCCTCAGGTTGATCACGTGCAGGGCCGGCGCCTGGGTACCGAGCCGGTAGGCAACCGCGGCGTAACGGCTGTCGGGCGAGACGGAGACCAGTGTCACGACGGCCGCGAATGACGGCACAAGCCGCACCTCGCGTCGAGCCCCGCTGCGGCGATCGAGAAGGAGGTGGTGGCAGCGCAGTCGGTGGTCGCACTCGGCGGTCAGCCAGCTCTGGGCCGTCGCGGCCAGCACCGTGCCGGTGGTGATCCGCCGATACCCTCCCGGTACGCGGAGATAGCTGCCGCCCGTGGAGTCGAAGAAGTACGAGCCGGCCCCGTCCGGGCGTACCGGCCAGGACCTGTCGGGAGGCAGGCCTGATTGCACCCGGACCCATCCGGCGCGCAGCGAGGCCAGGAGCATCTCGTCGTTCGTGGAGTAGCGGCTCGTGCTGGTGATCCAGACCTGGTCGGGCTCAGGTCCCGGCAGGATCAGCCCACCTTCGCCAAGTGCGGCCGGGAGTGGACCCGCCGGTTGACCATCCGGCACCTGGTAGCCCGGTTCAGCCTGCACCGGCCGTACGAGGACGCCAGTGCGAGTCGCGAGGAAGCTGACCGGGCCGTCCGTGGCAAGCTGCGGTACCGGCGTCCTGGTCATCGGACCGGAACCCAGGTCGAGCCGGACGACCTCGGCATCGCCACGGCCGTACAGGACCCAGTTGCCCGCTCCCGGCAGCGTCGGACCGGGCCTGGCCAGCGGCGCCTCCAGCGACGGTCGGCGGGACTGCTCAGCCGAAGCATGGGATAGCGGCGCACTGGATCGACCGCCGCCGTCGGCGGAGTGGTCGATCGATCTCCCGGCGATGGCGACCGCGGACACGACCAGCAACGCAACGCCGAGTCCGGCGAGCATTCGCCGTCGCCGGACCGTTCCGCGACCACGCGGGGGCGGGGGGCCGGCCTCCAGCCACTCCGGCTGAGCCTGGTGATCCTCGGCCACCGTTCCATCATCCCCGGGGTCACAGCGAGCGAGTCAGGATCTCCTCGACCTCTGCGTCGGTCAGCTGGACCGGGTTTCCCCGCGTGCTGCTGGCCCTCTGGGTATCGGATACAACGTCGGCGATCTCGGCCCGACGGAGCCCGTAACTCCCCAGTCCTGGGATCGACAGCGCGGCGGTCAGCTCGCGCAGCCAGCCGATGGCGTCCTCTGCATCGGCGCCCCGGTCACCGGTGAGCAAGGTCGCCATCTCGGTCAGACGCTGGCGCGCCGGATGCTCCGGCGCTCGCTCACCCAACGCTCGCACGTTGATGTACACGGCTGCCGCGAGCACAGCAGCGCACACCGCACCGTGCGGTGCCGACAGCCGTGCGCCGACCGCGGCCGCTATGCCGTGGACAATCCCAAGTCCGGAGTTCGCCAGACACATCCCGCCGAAGAGGCTGGCAAGAGCCAGGTCCTCGCGTACGTCTGCGTGCACCATGCCCTGCTGCCAGGCACGGCGTAGCGACCGGGCCGAGCGACGGATGCCGTCCCGGGCCAACGCGTCAGTGAACGGGTTCGCCCGGCGTGACAGCAGAGGTTCGATGAGCTGGGACAGCGCGTCCATTCCGCTGGCCGCGATGACCGCTCGGGGCAGGCCGGCCAGGAGGTCGGGGTCCACCACTGCCATCTTGGGCAGCACCAGCGGGCTCCGCAGGCTGGCCTTGATTGCGCCGCCGGAGAGCACCGAGTTGCGGGTCACCTCCGAGCCGGTGCCCGCCGTGGTCGGCACGGCGACGCAGGGCAAGCCCGGCTTGGTGATCGGCCGGCCGGCGCCGATGACCTCGAGATGGTCCAGCGGGTCGGTGCCCGCAGTTGACAGCACAGCAGCAGCCTTGGCGACATCGAGCGCGCTACCGCCGCCGAAGCCCAGGACGGCCTCACAGCCGGCTTCGACCGACACCCTGACGGCCGCCCGCAACACGTCGATCGACGGCTCGGTCGTCACTCCGAACGGCACGCTCGAGATGCCAACGTCGGTCAGCGCGGATCGGAGGGGATCTGCTCGTGACGTGTCCCGGCCGGTGACCACCAGAACACGGCTCGCGCCGAGCCCTGTGAGGGCCTGCGGCACCTCACTGACCCGGCCGGCCCCGAACCGCACATCGGTCGGGAACGCAAGGTCGAACTGAACCACTCGCTACCAGTCCCGGTCGTCCGGGGACGTGTTGACATACCGGGTCGATGAACGCGGCCGGGCCATCATGGGTGCGACCGCGTCCCGCCACCGCTGGTAGTGGGGGGTGTCCTTGTGCGCTGCCGCGGCCGCCTCGTCGCGGTAGATCTCCACCAGGACGACGTGCTGGGGGTCGGCGCGATCGCTGAGCACGTCGAATCGCACGACGCCCGGCTCCTCGCGACTGGCGACCGCGTTCTCCTCAGTGGCGGCCAGAAATGGCTCAAGCTGATCCGGCACGACGGCTACGTCCACATGGACGACCAGCAGGCTGTTCGGCACGAATTCGACTCTATTCTCCGGCTGCGCTGACCTGCGGCCGGCCCGTGCCAGGTTTAGGACATGGCAACAGGGATACCTACTGGGGCACGGCAAGGGCGGGGTCCTGCTTAGTGGCGCACTTCTGACCATCGACGATCGGGGGATCGAGAGGCACGCCCCGCGACGAGGTGGTCCGGCCGGGTTTGGCGGCCGGACCCTTCTCGCCGCGAACGCGTAGAGTCGGCTACCCTCCGAACCGAAGAAGACGGGAGGACAAAAGTGAGCGCAATCACCTATGTTCTCGGGGCAGTGGGACTGGCCGCCATCGTGGCGGGGTTCGCTGCCTACCGGCGAGGGACGAGCGACGGCTGGCAGATCTTCGGCATCGTCGGCGGCACGGTCGGCGCGGACCTGGTAGTGATTGCGACGGCGCTGGCCCTGCGCTAGTGCCCTCCGTCAGGAATCCGCTCGAACACCCTTTAGACCGCTTGAACACCGTCTGCAGGCGGTGTTCGAGCGGATCTAGGGGTGTTCGAGCGGATCTAGGGGTGTAGCCGCCACGCTGTCTCCAACATTGAGTTGTCAGGCCCGCCAATCGACCAGCTGCGGACCAATTGTCCTGTCCGGTCGGCAACCGACAACAAGGCGGGCACGCGTGTGGAAGCATTC
>JBKPNA010000187.1:0-9296 GCA_046765695.1 Actinomycetota bacterium
GAGCGCAGATGGGCTCCCGGCCCGGGCAGCCAGCCGTCCATCTCGGCCAGGCTGCGCCGGGCCCGGACCGCGGCGACGGCGGCCCCCAACCGGCCGTTCTCCGGTGTCGCGTAGTGCACGTTGTTGCTGGCCACCAGGCCCAGCCCGTGGTCCTCGGCCAACGTGGCCAGGATGTCATTGCTGGCCGAGTCGGTCGGCAGCCCGTGGTCGATCAGCTCGACCAGCACCTGGTCGCGGCCGAACAAGGCACAGAGCCGGTCCAGCTCCTCCGCCGCGGCCTTCGGACCGAAGGTGGCCAGCGCCGAGCGGACCGCGCCCTTGCGGCATCCGGTCAGGATCACCCAGTGCCCGTCGCCCTGGGTTGCCAGCTCCTCCAGGCCGTAGAGCGGCCGCCCCTTCTCGTCGCCCCGCAGCTGGGCCTCGGTGATCGCCGCCGACAGCCGGTGGTAGCCGGCCACCCCCTGCGCGAGCACGAGCAGATGCTGGCCCTCCGGATCGGCCACCCCGTTCTGCGGCTCGGTCAGACCCAGCGACAGCTCTGCCCCGTAGATCGTCCGCAGCCCCTGGTACGCGGCGGCCGCCTCGGCGAAGCGGGAGGCGGCGTAGAACCCGTCGTGGTCGGTGATGGCCAGCGCGTCCAGTCCCAGCCGTACCGCCTCCTCGATCAGCTCCTCCGGGTCGTTGACCCCGTCCAGGAAGCTGAAGTTGCTGTGACAGTGCAACTCGGCGTACGGCACCACCTCCCCGCTCGGCCGCTGCACCAGCTCGGGATCGGGGGCGTACGCGGGGCGCTTGTGCGAGTAGCCAGGGGCGCTGTCCTCCTCGGGGTTGTCGGCCGTCCGGTCACGGGCCGCCCGGCCGGACATCTGCCGCTCCAGCTCCGCCCAGCTGACATCAGGGTTAAACCACCCCACAAGGACCACCGCCTTCGCGGTAACTGTTGGGAGACGACAGCTGGAACCGGCTGAGACCTGTCGTCTGCCAACAGTTAGTGAAGAGGTCAGTCATAGCGAGCCTCGGCCCACCAGCGGCCGTCCTCCACCACCGCCAGCCAGGCGCTGCCGTCCACTCCGACCACTTGGAACCGGGCCACCTGCCGGGCGCGGGCCGGGTCCCACCAGAGCTCGTCGATCGGCCACGGCCCGGCCCAGGCCTCGATCTGCAGCGGGGCAGCCCCGTCGACTCCGAACATCGCCGGCGGCGCGCTGAGCAGGCCGCGCGCGTCGACCGCCACCGTCCGCCGATCCGCGTCCAGCATCACGGCAGGTCGCGGCTCGGGGAACACGCGGGCCGGTGCGGGCGGCGGAATGCTCCCCGGCCAGGGCAGCTGCGGGTCGCGGCCGGCGGGCCGGCGCTCGCCCCACGGGCTCAGCTGCTGCCGGTCGCGTGGACTCCGTCCGCCCTGCAGGGCCGGGGCCAGCACCTCCTCCGGACCGAGCATCCCCTGCAGCCGGGCAGCGGCTCGCTCCACGTGGTCGTCCCGGGATCCACCCCACAGCCCCTCGCCGTGGTCGGCCAGTGACTCCACCGACTCGGGAATCAGCCGTACGACGGTGACCGGTTCAGATGCCGGATCGCCCTGCAGCTGCCAGTACAGCCGGTCGATCAGGTCGGCGGCGGTGAACCAGCGGGAGTGCGCCCAGACCCGCCCCCCGGTCCAGCCACCCTCGGTGGCGACCTCGATCCGCACCTGGGTGCAGACCAGGCCGTGCCGGGCGAGTTCGGCGACCAGGCGGTCGGCAGTCTGCCGGGTGCTGAACACGATGGGCTCAATGGTCTCCAGGCCTGGCTCGAAACTGATCCGTTGGTCCAGCTCCAGCGGTGGGCGGCGGGCGACCGTCGGCCGGGTGTCCTGACCACGAGCCAGCCGGTGCAACCCAGCGCCGTGGGTACCGAAGCGGGTCAGCACGTCCCGCGAATCCAGCACTGCGAAGTCGCCCAGACTGCGGATCCCCAGCCGCCGCAGCAGGGTGGCCAGGTCCGGGTCGTCCAGCACCGTGACCGGCAACCTGGCCAGGAAGGCCGCCGAGCCTTCTGGGTCGACGATCCGGCAGTCCTGTGGGGCGGCCCGCCGCGCTGCCTGCTCCGCGGCGAAGATGCCGTCGGCGATGCCGATCCGACAGTCCCACAGTCCGGCGGCCACCAGGTGCTCGGCCACCGTTCCGGCCGCCTCGGCCTCTCCGCCGTAGAACCGGCTGGCCACCCTGAGGGCGCACAGCCCCGGCCGGATCGGCGTCACTCCGGCGGCGATCTCCTCCACCGCGGAGAGGACGATCTCGAAGGTCCGGATCTCGTGCTCGGTGGCGCGATCCAGCACGGTCAGCTCGGGACAGCGAGCCGCCGCATCCCGTCGCCGCATCCCACGGCGTACGCCTTCGGTTCGGGCGGCCGCGGAGCAGGCATAGATCTCGCCGCGGTCGACCACAGCCAGCGGGCGCTGCGGGTCGATGCCGTGCTGGGCCGCCGCGGCCACCACCGGCCAGTCGGGAACCCACACCACCATCACCCGCGTGGTCGCCCTTTCCGGCGTAATGACACTCATCAGCCCACCGCCACCAGTGGCCGCACCGATGGCTCCTCCTCGATCACCGTCACGGTCTGGTCCGGCGCCGGCAGCCAGAGCGACACCTCTTGCGGGGCGCCGTCGCTGCTGACCACGAACTCGACCTGACGGCCGGTGAGGTGCCCGTACCCCTGGCCCAGCCCGAACCAGGTCGAACCGGTGACCCGCAACGTGGCGTCGGCCCGGGGCCAGTCGCCCAGGCAGATCAGCGCCGCATCCTTCTGCCGCAGCCGGGACCGCAGCCGCTCGGCGTGGGCGGCGGTGACCGCCGTGCAGGGGGTGACCAGCACTACGCCGACCGCCTCCACCAGGCCCGCGGTGACGCTGAGCCAGTGCTCGCCCGGACGCGGAACGACCACGGTCCGGTCCAGATCCAGTCCGTACGCCGCTGCCGCCTCCAGCCCGAAGTCGGACACCCCGACCACCGCGACCCACTCCCCTGCCTGTGAGGGGCCCGCCAGCAGGGCCATGGCCAGGCTCGGGCTGTCGGTGGCGTACGCGCCTCCCGTCTTCAACCGGATCATCCCGGCCAGGCCGGGCAGTGACTCCAAGGTCCGGCTCACCCCGGCACCCTGCATCCGCAGCACGCGCTGACGGAGCTCCTGCACACGACGACCCTGCGTCACCGGGAGTGACATGTTCCTATATTCGAACACGTGTTCGACATCGGTCAAGTGCAGGGAAACACTTCGGCAAATTACTGCCGTCCTCTTGACCCGCTCCAATAAAGTGCGGATCAGACCGAGCGGAAGGAGGGGGCCATGTCGGGAGTCATCGTGCTGAACACCGACAACACCGCCCTGCACACCGTCTCGGTCCAGCACGCGATCCGGATGCTGGTCCGCGAGGTGGCCATCGTCGAGCAGGCTCACGAGGACCGCAAGATCGGGCCCTACCCCTGGCCACTGGTGCTGCGGCTGATCCGCTACGTCAAGACCACATTCCTCTACGCCCGAACGCCGGCGTGGTCCAAGCGGGGCGTGCTGCGCCGCGACCATCACCGCTGCGCCTACTGCCAGGGCACTGCCGACACGGTGGATCACTTGCTGCCCCAGTCCCGAGGCGGGCGGAACACCTGGCTCAACACCGTGGCTGCGTGCACCCGGTGCAACAACCTCAAGGCCAACCGGACGCCCGGCGAGGCAGGCATGTCCCTGGGTTGGAAGCCGACCGTCCCGACCTGGCGTGAGGCCTACCATCGCCGGAACTGAGCCGGCAGCCGTCGACCGGCCCTGGTGGGATGACGACCGGCTGCCCTGGAAGGGAAAGCCGACCCGCAGCGACATCGCCTGCTGGGTCGGCTTCTCGCTGACCGGCATCTACGCGCTGGTGCTGCTGCCCTTCCGACCGGTGCTGCTCGGCGCCAACCCCTACCTGCTCGCCGCGCTCGGCGGCTCGCGCACCTCGGCGGTGACCATCGGCGCGCTGGCCGCCACCGGAGTTGGGTTCTGGCCCGCCGGGCTGCTGCTGGGCACGTTCGGGTCGGTCAAGTTCGACTGGCTCTACTGGTGGGCCGGCAAGTTGTGGGGCCGGGGCCTGATCGAGATCGTTGCCGGCCGGTCGGTCCGGGCGGCGAGGAATGCGGCACGGGCCGAACGGCTGGCTCGCCGTTTCGGCCCGCTGGCGATCGTGTTGACCTACCTCCTGCCGCTGCCGAGTGGGGTGGTGTACGCCTCGGTCGCGGCAGCAGGGATGCGGCTGCGGAGCTTCCTGCTGATCGACATCGCCACGGCGGCGGTCACCCGGGCGATCTTCATCTACCTGGGCTACTGGATCGGTGAGCCCGCCGTACGCGTGGTGCAGATCATCGCCGACTACTCCTGGTACCTCTCGATCGCCTTGCTGCTCGGCATCTTCGTCAACCTGTGGCGGCAGTCGCGCACTCGTGCTGCCGCACGTTAGTCGTCATGTGACGGCTAACGTGTGCCGTCCCGGCGCTAGGGACCGTCGTTAGGCGTCACATGACGGGAAACGTGGTGGGTGAGCCAGCGGCAGATCAGGTGGGCAGCGCGGCGATCGAGGCGTCGTAGGCGCTCTGCGCGACCCCGGCGAACAGGCAGTCGATCACCGCCAGTTGCGAGATCCGGCTGGACATGGATCCGGAGCGGAAGGTGGTCTCCCGGGCCGCCGTCGTCAGGATCAGGTCGGCCTCCGCGGCCACAGGCGAGCGGTCGTAGTTGGTCACCACGATCGCCGTCGCGCCTCGCTGCCGAGCCAGCCGCAGCGCGTCGCGGGTCGTGGTAGTGGTCCCGGTGTGCGAGATGCCCACGGCCGCGTCACCCGCGCCGAGCGCTCCGGCAGAGGTCAGCGCGAGCAACGCCTCAGTCCAGACGAATGAGATGAGCCCGAGCCGGTGCAGCTTCTGGTGCAGGTGCTGTCCGACCAGCCCGCTGGCCCCGACGCCGTAGATGTCGATCCGTGACGCCCCGACCAGGGCGTCGATCGACGCCTGCAACGACTTCAGGTCGAGCGTGGCGGCGGTGTCCTCGATGGCGCGAGCGTCGGCATGGGTGATCTTGGTGACGACCTCGGCCAGCTCGTCGGTCGGTCCAATCGTGCCGTTGACCGGCGGCTTTCCCCCGGCGTCGGTCTCCTCGAACTGGGCGGCACGGGCCAGAGCGATCCGCAGCTCCGGATACCCAGCCAGGCCGATGGCCCGGCAGAATCGAAGCACGGTGGTCTCCGAGGTCTGACACATCCGGGCAACCGCAGTGATGGAGCTCTCGGAGATCCCTGCAGGGTCGGCCAGGACAGCCTGGGCGACCCGCTGCTCGGCGGGACGCAACGAGGGCATGGCACGGCGCACGCTGATCAGTACCGACAAGGCTGGCTTGTGCAAATCAAAGCCAACCGTCCCCCGAACGGTCACCTGCGTACCCCTCTTCCGACCTCGGGAGTCAGCCTATCGTTCGCCGGGACGGCAGGTGGTCATTCGGCCGACGGTGGTCACCACATAGCACGTCTTCCGCATGAAAACCTGGGACGCATGTGGGACCCCACGACGTACCTGCAGTTCGCCGACGAACGCGCCCGGCCGTTTGCCGACCTGGTGAGCCAGGTACGCGTCGAAGAACCCCGTCGGGTGGTGGACCTGGGGTGCGGGCCCGGACAGCTCACCGCTTCGCTGGCCGACCGCTGGCCGACCGCGACCATCCTCGGCATCGACTCCTCACCGGAGATGATCGAACGGGCCAGGGGCCACCCCGGAACCCGGGTCCGCTTCGCCGTCCAGGACCTGCGGGACTGGCGTCCGGACGAGCAGGTCGATGTGCTTCTCAGCAACGCGACGTTGCAGTGGGTGCCGGGTCACCGGAGGCTGCTGCCCCGACTGGTGGAGGCCGTGATGCCTGGCGGCTGGCTGGCCTTTCAGGTACCGGGCAACTTCGGCGAGCCAAGCCATGTGCTGCTGCACCGGCTGGCCGAGGATCCCCGGTTCGCCGAGTTCACCGCCGACCGCGAACGCCCGGAGGCGTTCGACCCGGCGACCTATGCCGACGACCTGTACCAGCTCGGCTGCGAAGTGAACGCCTGGGAGACCACCTACCTGCACGTGCTGACCGGTCCCGACCCCGTGTTTCGGTGGATCTCGGGCACCGGTGCCCGGCCCGTGCTGCAGGCCCTGCCGGAGCGCCTTCGGGAGGTGTTCGTGGCGGAGTACCAGGCCGCCCTCCGCGATGCCTACCCGGCGCGTCCGTACGGCACCCTGCTGCCGTTCCGCCGGGTCTTCGTGGTCGCCCACCGCACGGCGCAGTGACCTCGGCGGCCAGGTCCGGGCCTCTCACTGCCATACTGCGATCGTGATCGCCGTCGAGCGCAACGACACCCTCGCCCGCTACGAGGGGCGACTGGACGGTGAGCTGGTGACTGTCGCCAACTTCGTCCGCTCCGGCGACGTCGTGGACATCACGCATACCCGAACCAGGCAGAGGTTCCGTGGTCGGGGCTTCGCCGGAAAGGTGACGGAGGCTGCGCTGGCCGACATCCGCGCCCAAGGCTTGAAAGTCCGCGCGACGTGCCCCTTCACCGTGGACTACCTGCACAGCCACCCCGAGTACGCCGACCTGCGCGCCTGATCTCTCCAGCTCCGCAGCTGGCTCGCCGGCCGACGTCAGGTCCGGCTAGGCGCCAGCCGTGCCCGCTCGTCGCTTATCCACAAGTCGATCAGGCCTTTGAAGTGACCGGTGAACCAGTCGCGTTCGTGCTCCGGATAGGTCATGGCGACGGTCTGGTCCAGCACCCGGTCGAAGTCGGCTGACCTGACCCACTCCAGCACCAGCTCATCGAGGTCGGGCAGCGCCTCGGCGCAGAACTCCAGGTAGCGGTCCCTGTCGAAATGGGCGTCGGCCAACCGCTGGTACGCCTCGAGCTTGGCCCCATAGTCCAGCTCCGGGTCGTCGGCCACCGCGAACCACGGCTCGGCATCCAGCTGCAGCTTGGCTCGCCGACCGGTCGCAGCGCAGAACGCGGTCCACTTGACCAGGGACTTCATCGCCCACGGGAAGTAGTAGTGCAGTGAGGTGACAGCTACGTCGGGACACGCGTTGGCGTAGTCGATCGGCAGCACCGTGTCGCCTTGAATGAGCATCTCGCACGAGTTGAACTCCCACCGGAAGAAGGCGTTGACCACCTGAGTGATCGTCCTCGCCTCCAGCCCGACCGACGGCGACAGGAAGTCATGGTCCACCGTGTACCGGTTGTGCATCGGCTCGTCCGGCCGGAAGTGCATCACCATGGTCTCCGGGCCGATGGTCAGGGCCCGGGCGAACACGTCGTACGGTTCGATCGCCTTCTGCAGGTGCATCAGCATCTCGCCGGAGTTGTCGTAGGCCTGCATCAGCACCGTCTCGTCGGTGATCCGCGACACCCCTCGCCAGCCGCCGCCGTCGAACGGCTTCATGAACAGCGGGTAACCCATCTTGCGCGCGATTGCGGCGAGGTCGAACTGGTCGTTGTAGTTGCGGGCGGTGTAGGCCCACCGGACGTTGTCGACCGGGTTCTTGTACGGCACGAGCACCGTGTCCGGCACCTGCATGCCGAGGCGGATCATGGCGCAGTACGCGGAGTGCTTCTCCAGCGACTGGAAGGTGAACGGGGAGTTCATCAGGTACACGTCATCCATCAACGCGACCTTCTTCAGCCACTCGCGGGGGTGGTAGTACCAGTACGCCAGTCGGTCGATCACCACCTGCTGCCGGGCCCGGTCACGCAGGTTGAACGGGGCGATGTGGGTTCGCTCCGTGTCGAGCACGTGCTTCTGGCCCGAATAGCGGAATTCGCCCAGCCGAGACGTGATGGCCTCGAAGGCCTGCGGCCAGTCCTCCTCGGCCCCAAGCAGCAGCCCAACGAGATGGCGGTCGACCGACATTGGTCCCTCCTCTGTCCCGGCAAGGGCGAGCCCTTGCATCCCCGCGGACGTCACTGCTTGACCGTATCGCCGAACACCCTGCTAGCAGAACCGTGGTAGGTGGTGGGCAAGCTGGCGCTGCCACCACTCCCAGTCGTGACTGACGTCGTAACCCCACAGGTCCAGCTCGCACCGGATCTGCTTCTCCTGCAGCATTCCGGCGAACCGGACGGTGGAGGGCAGTGCACCGGTCGGATGGGTCTCCCAGGCCCCCTGACCGACCACCAGCAGCACCGAGAGCCGGCCACGCAACCAGCCCAGATGGTCGCCGTGCAGGTTGGGCACGTAGTCCGTGGGGTTGGCGAAGTAGGTCGCGTCGCCGCGCCCGCCCCACGAGCCCCACGAGGCGACGTCGTAGTTGCCCGACAGTCCGATGGCGAGCGGGGCGAGATCGGCGCGCTGCAGCGAGAAGTGCACCGCGTGGTAGGCGCCGAGGCTGCAGCCGAGAGTGATCAGCTCGGCGCCGGGGGCGGTGTCGGCGTGGATGTACGGGACGACATGGTGGGTGAGCCACCGGGTGTACACCTCATGCCGGAGCGCCCGTTCCTCGATGGGCAGCCCTTTGTGGGACCACGTCTCGGCGTCCAGCGAGTCGACGCAGTACAGCTTGATCCGGCCGTCGTCGACCAGCCCTTCGATGGCGGCGAGCATGCCGTTGTTCTCGAAGTCCCAGGCCCGGCCGGCCTCGCTGGGAAAGGTCAGCACCGGCCGCCCGTAGTGGCCGTACGAAATGAGGGTCATCGGTCGGTCGATGCCGCTGCCCAGCGGCAGCTCGAGCTGCTGCCGGTGCATCATGCGTCCCGCACCTCGCGCCCGCTCGGGACCTTCGGATCCCGCCTTCCTCCACGCGCTCGCCGTCGGCCCCGGCGCCATGCTGGTCATCTCGGACGGCGGTGCCTCGCTTGGTCGTCCAGGCGGGATCGGGCCCCTCGCTACCCGACGCTCGGTGCTCACGGGGTCGCTCCGACAAGTTCAGCAGGGTTGGCGGCGTACAGCTTGAGCAGCGAGGTGCGCAGCATCGCCGTTCGGTAGGCCGCGCTGGCCCGGTGGTCGCCCAGCGGGGTTCCCTCGCCGGCCAGCACCTCTGCGGCCGCGCGGACGTTGTCCCGGGTCCACGGCTTGCCGACCAGGGCGGCCTCAGTGTTCCGGGCCCGGATCGGTGTGG
Organism: Actinomycetota bacterium; assembly: GCA_046765695.1. Classification (GTDB taxonomy): domain Bacteria; phylum Actinomycetota; class Actinomycetes; order Propionibacteriales; family Propionibacteriaceae; genus Microlunatus. The sequence continues at coordinate 9,133 of JBKPNA010000187.1, forward strand.
CCGCCACCCCGCCCAGGCCGATTCTGGCCGACTCCACGACACCGTCGGAGAGCCGCAACGCGTACGCCACGGCCACGCTGGAGATGTCGTCGAACCGCCGCTTGGCGATCTTGTGGAATGCGGCCAGCGGGGCCACCGGGGTGGGTACCCGGATGGTCTTGATC
>JBKPNA010000188.1:0-3373 GCA_046765695.1 Actinomycetota bacterium
CTACGTGGACCGACTGACACTGCTGTTGACTCGGGCGGGGCAACGCCTTCTCCAACGCGGCGGCCATACCGTAAGCACCCCAACGGCGCTCGATCTACCCTGCTGTCCACAAGGCTTGTGGACAACTTGTGCGCGACACGCCACGGGCCTGTGCACCGCTTGCGGACGGCCCTGGGGACGCACCGGTTCGGGTCCCGCCATATTGGCTTTCACTAGGGAATACGCCGTTGACAGACGGTGGAGGAAAACTCGCCGCCGGCAATTCTCACCGGCGTGTCGCGGCGCGTTACAGCTGGTCAAAATCATGCGGCAACCGGTTCTAATCCCGAAGTTATACACAACTCATCCCCAAACTGCCAGATCAGGAAAGCCGCATGTCGACTTCGCGGCCGAGTTGGTCGACCTGCGGTCGAGGACATACCCTAAGGGGGTATCGAGCACGGAGATGGGATCGATCATGAACGAGCAGGTCAACCACGGCTACATCGGCCGCAAGCAGGATTACCTCAAGCGCTTGCGGCGGATCGAGGGCCAGGTCCGCGGACTGCAGAAGATGGTCGAGGGGGAGCAGTACTGCATCGACATCCTCACCCAGATCTCCGCCACGACCAATGCCCTGCAGTCGGTCGCCCTCGGCCTGCTCGACGAACACCTCAGTCATTGCGTGGTCCGGGCGGCCGCGACCGGCGGGCCCGAATCCGAGGTCAAGATCAAAGAGGCATCGGACGCCATCGCCCGGCTGGTTCGTTCCTAACGAAGGAGATTTCGACGACATGCACACCGCCAGCTACCTGGTCAGCGGGATGACCTGCCAGCACTGCGTTCACGCCGTCACCGAGGAGGTGAGCGCCGTGCCGGGAGTCGACGACGTGAGCGTCGACCTCGACAGCGGACGGCTGACCGTGATCAGCGACGATGACGTGCCGTTCGCGGCGATCGCAGCGGCTGTGGACGAGGCCGGGTACGCCGTGGCGCCGGCCTGATCGACCGCACGGACCGCTCTGAAGTTCTCGTTGTGAACGTCGTCGCCAAGCTCGCCGGATTCCTCAGTGTCCTGGCGGCCGTCTTCGGCGTGGCGTACCTCACCGGCACCCAGTCGGCAGCACTGCTCGCGCCGCCAGAGCTTCATTCGACAGACCTCGGTGGATTGTCCGCGGCCGTCGACGGCTACACCTTGACCGCTGTCGAGCCGGAACTGGAGCCCGGGAACGACCAGTTCGTCGAATTCAGGCTCACCGGGCCAGGCGGAGGACCTGTTGACGAGCTGGACGAGGTGGACGGGGCGCCGCTGCACCTGATCGCCGTACGCCGGGACCTGGCGGGCTTTCAGCACATCTACCCGGCCCAGGGCGAGGCGACGTCGTGGTGGGCGCTGCTCAACCTCAGCCCCGGACCGTGGCACGTGGTCGTCGAGCTGCAGCCAAAGGCGCTGGGGCGACGGATCACTCTCGGCACCGATTTCCTGGTTCGTGGCGACTATCGGCCCCAGCCGCTGCCACCGCCGGCGGATCAGGTGATGGTCGACGGCATGGCCGTGCGGCGCTCCGGCGCGCCGACCACCCGGTCCAGTACGGACAGCCGGTTCACCGTCACCGAGGCTGGACAGCCGGTGACCGATCTCCAGGCGGTGCACGGCGGGTTGGGTCACGCCGTGATCATCCGGCCGGAGGACCTCGGCTACCTCCACCTGCACGCCGTGCCAACCTCCAGCCACGGCCCCGACATCGAGTTCGCCGGTGGCGTGCCGGCGCGGGGGACGTATCGGATCTTCGTCGAGTTCTACCGGGGCGACGGGGCACACGTTGCCGCGTACACGGTGCAGGTGCGGCGATGACCGAGATCTCCACCGGGCTGCGATCCGTCGACCTCGAGGTGTCCGGGATGACCTGCGCGTCCTGCGCGGCGCGGATCGAGAAGAAACTCAACAGGATGGAGGGGGTCAGCGCCACCGTCAACTACGCCACGGAGCGGGCCACCGTTCACTACGGCGCCACGGTCACGCCCCAGGCGCTGATCGCCACGATCGAGCGAACCGGGTACGGGGCCACGCTGCCGGCCGAGAGCGACCGGGATCCCGATCAAGAGCTGCGGCTGCTGCGGCTGCGGATGATCGTCTCGGCGGTGCTCAGCGCCCCGGTGATAGTGCTCGCCATGGTCCCCGCGTGGCAGTTCGACTGGTGGCAGTGGGTGTGTCTGCTGCTGACCATTCCGGTGGTGGTGTGGTGCGGCTGGCCCTTCCACCGGACGGCGGCACTCAACCTGATCCAGGGCAGCGCGAGCATGGACACCCTGATCTCGGTGGGCACGTTGGCCGCGCTCGGCTGGTCGGTGTACGCCATGGGTTTCGGGGCTGCTGGCGAGATCGGCTACACCCACCCGTTCGAGCTGCGGCTGGTGCGCCACTCAGGCACTGCCAACCTCTATCTCGAGGCCGCGGTGGGCATTACCACGTTCCTGCTGGTCGGCCGGTATCTGGAGGCGCGGGCCAAACGTCGATCAGGCGCCGCGCTGCGGGGGCTGCTGAGCCTGACGCCGGCCAAGGTGACCGTGCTGCGCGACGGGTCAGAGGTGGTGGCCGACACCGCTGCATTGCACGTTGGCGACCGCTTCCTGGTCGGTCCCGGTTCGGCGGTGGCGACCGATGGGGTCGTGGTCTCCGGGCACAGTGCGGTGGATGCATCCGCAATGACCGGCGAGTCGGTGCCCGTCGAGGTTGGCCCGGGTGACGCTGTGGTCGGCGGCGTGATCAACACCTCCGGCCGGCTGGTGGTCGAGGCGACCCGGGTCGGGGCCGACACCCAGCTGGCGCAGGTCGCCAGGCTGGTGGAGGAGGCGCAGAGCGGCAAGGCGGCCGTACAGCGGCTGGCCGACCGGGTCGCCGGCATTTTCGTGCCGGTGGTGATCGCGCTGGCCGTGGCGACGCTGGGGTTCTGGCTAGGTGAGGGGGCGGACACGTCGTTCGCGTTCACCGCGGCCGTCTCGGTGTTGATCATCGCCTGTCCATGTGCCCTCGGGCTCGCCACGCCGACAGCTCTGCTGGTGGGCACGGGCCGCGGTGCCCAGCTGGGCATCGTGATCAAGGGTCCGGAGGCGCTGGAGGCGGCGCGGCCGATCGACGTCGTGGTGCTCGACAAGACGGGAACGGTGACCGAGGGCCGGATGGGGGTCGTCGATGTCCTGGCGGCTGCCGGGGTCTCCGCCCCGGAGCTGGTGCGAGTGGCCGGGGCGGCCGAGTCGGGCTCTGATCACCCGATCGCGCAGGCGGTTGCGGCGTACGCCCGATCAACCGGTCCGCTGCCTGCGGTGAGCACGCTCGAGAATCGCCCAGGCTTTGGTCTGGTCGCCGACTCGTCGGTGGTGGGCCGGTTGGAAC
>JBKPNA010000189.1:0-2065 GCA_046765695.1 Actinomycetota bacterium
ACGCGTTGACCTGGACAGGGTGTCCGAGCTCGGCGGCCAACCGCTGGCTGAACTCCACGATCGGCGGCCACACCCGGTGTAGCCCCTGCAGTACGAGCGTGGCGCCATCGGCGAAGAGACGCACCAGTTTGTCGTCACTGACCTGGTCGGCGACCGCTGCGCCTACCCCGCCTGGCGCGGTGAAGGTCTGCTCTGGCAGCGTGTTCCCGCTCTTGGCCACTCGCAGGAACGGCGTCCGCAGGCCGCGCTCGGAAACGAGCTCGTCGACCGCATCGGCGGAGAGCAGGTCGGAGAACGGTCCGGGCAGGTCAGCGGCGGATGACAGCAGGGCCTGCGTCCCCCAGTAGTGCTGGGCGAACTCCTTCGGATCTACTGCGATCAGGCGGGAAAGAACGGAGTGCCCGGGATCGGGTCCGGGCACTCCGTCGAACGCGTGGAACTGGCTCACCGAACGGATGAAGTGGTCAGCTGAACCGGCCCGACCCGGTGTCGGCACCGCCATCGGCTCCGCCGTCCGCTCCCCGGTCGGCGCCGAGATCTGCCCCACCGTCGGATCCGCCGTCCGCACCGCGATCGGCGCCGCCGTCGGAGACGCCCAGTACGTCGCCAACGCCTCCGGTGCCACCAGGTCCGGTGTCGCCGTAGCCACCTGCCTCCGAGCCACTGCCGGCTCCGCGGTCGCCACCCATGCCGGCGCCGCCGTCGGCTCCGCCGTCACCACCGACGCCTGCACCCCCGTCGGCCCCGCGGTCGTCACCCAGTCCGGCACCACCATCAGCCCCGCCATCCGCGCCGCGGTCGCCACCCATACCGGCGCCGCCGTCGGCTCCGCGGTCGCCGCCGAGTCCCGCTCCGCCATCAGCCCCACGGTCGCCGCCGAGTCCGGCACCGCCATCAGCCCCGCCGTCCGCGCCGCCGTCGGAGGCTCCCGACACACCTGCCGCCGCGCCGCCTATGCCAAAGCCCGAGCTTGCGTCGGCACTCCCGTCCGCACCGCCGTCCTGGATCCCTGGAACACCGTCCGCTCCGCCGTCAGCGGGGCCTTCGAGGTCCGCGGCCCCTTCGCTGGGGCCCTGGGTTGGTTCGGTCATAGATCCTCCGTACAAGTAGGTAACCGGCGCCGAATTGACGCTGTCACCTTACTGTTACCACCCCCCGCTTGCGCTGCGACTGCGGGGTAAGGAGGTCGGCGCGGCGGCCGGAGCCGTCGGTAGCGGCGGCTAAGGTCGAAGTGTGGGTGTGTCCTGGAAATCGTTGCTCAGCAACGAGGCGATCACCCAGATGGTGGGCCACGAGGCATTTGCCCGGGCGATAGTCTACGCGCGCTCCGGCCATGTCCACGACGTGGAGTTCGACGACCAGGCGCTGGTTGTCAGCGGGCGGGTGAAGGGCACCTACCGGGACGACTACGAGGTTTCGGTCTTCCTGGCGAGCTCTCGCTCTGGGGTGGTGAGCGCCTACCGCAGCCAGTGCAGCTGCCCGGTCGCGGTGGACTGCAAGCACGCTGCAGCGGTGCTCATCGTCGCTCGGCATCTGGCTGCGGCAGCGCAGGCCGTGGAGCGGCCCGAATGGGAGAAGACCCTTGACAAATTGATGGCCGGCCTTCCCCAGCCAGATGTCGACATCGCGCCCCTGGCCTTGGAGTTCGGGATCGAGCGCATCCCCGCGTTCCGTGGTTACGTGGGGCGACAGGACCTGCGCATCCGACCGGCCCGACTCGGCAAGGGTGGTCACTGGGTGCGGAGCGGGATCGGCTGGGACGACCTTGACTTCGTCGCCAGGTCGTACGTGGCCGAGCACCGTGAGCTGCTGCTGCAGTTCCGGGCAGCTGCCGGGGCCGGCGCGCGCTACGCACTGCCGCGCAGCGCATGGCTCTCGCTGGCCACGGTCGGCACCGGTTTCTGGGGGCTATTGGACCAGACCGCTTCGGCCGGCTTGACTCTCATCACCGCCGCCCCGCTACGAGGGCCGATGCGCGTGGCCGAAGCGTCCGCAGTGCACCTCGACATCAGGAGAGGCACGGCCGGCGACCTTCGCCTCTCTCCTCGGGTACTCGTTGGAGACC
>JBKPNA010000190.1:0-3067 GCA_046765695.1 Actinomycetota bacterium
TAGTATGTGTGCGTGTGGGTTACGAGTGGCCCGGCTGGGCACTGGACGTCTTGCGCGGCATCGAGCCCCAGGAAGTCATGCAGGCGCTCGGAGCGGCGCGACGTTGGCCGCGTGCGGCTCGCAGCGACGTCGGCCTGCGGCTCATCACAATTTGGGCGCGCACCCGGAGCGGTCGACCGTTGATCGTCGCGGTGCGCCAGATCGGCGAGTGGGACTGGGAAATCATCGGCGTCCGAGACCTGCGTCCGCAGGAACTGACTGATTTCGAGCACTGGGAGGCAAGCCATGAGTGAGCCGGAGCGACTGAACGAGGCGCCACCGCAGGACTCCTCGCAAGTAGAGGAGTTGATGGCAGGGCTGCAGTTCGGGCCCGACACCAAGGCGCCTCCCGCCGCCGACCCTGACGACGAGGCGATGGTTGTGCGGTCGGTGCGCATGCCATTGGGCCTGGACCGCCGGCTCAAGGCCGCCGCGGCCGCCCACGGCGTGCCCGTCTCTCAGCTTCTGCGGGAGTGGGCCGAGGTCGAACTCGTCGCCCTCGAAAACGATCAGCCCATCTCCCGTGCCGACGCGTTTCGCGCCCTAGCGGCCATCCGGCCGCTCGGCGCCGCCTGACCGAGCCGGCGTCGACGCGCCGTCGTGCCCACCCGATCACTGACGTGACCCGCAAACGAGCGCGGTTCGGTGCCGGAGGTCGATGTCGCGCTCGCCGTCATGACTCACCATGCGCCGAGTAGCGCCTGATACCACCGTGCTCACCGCAGCCGCGCTGTCGCCATCAAGCCGGCACCAGCAGTGCTCGACGTCGTGCTGCGGCAGCCTTGGCCCGATGAGGCCGACCCTCTCACCGATCTCACAGTGCTCAGCAAATGAGGCTAGGGCCCGACATCCATGAGCAGCCGGCGTGGGCTCAGACCGAAGGCGCGAATTGGCCTGACTGGCAAGCTGATGCGAGCGTGTCGATGCTCCGCCGCGCCCGCCTGCGCACTGTCCCGGGCGAGAGTCCGAATTCCGCCGCCGTCGTTTCCAACGCTGATGCTGACATCAGTCCCTCTCCGCCGCGACAGCCTGTCCGGACGCCCAACCGATCAGTGTGCTCCACCAGCGAGGAGAGCAGGAGGCGATCGCCAGATCCGATCAATCCGGCCTGCTCGCCCCAGGACAACAGGTCGCTCAGTTCCTCGCTGGGCGAAAGTTGCTCGTGCAGCTGCTGCTCCGGCAACCTGTCGGTCGGCACGGTTCGCCGCTCAGCCCACGACGGTCGCTTCAGCGCTCCCTCGCGAGCGATAGCGGACCGTATGTTTGCCAGCACGTTGCCGGCGACCTTGTGGTGCCGCCACCAAGGGAACTGCCGGATCTCCAGCCAGAGCTGGCTGGCGACCAACGCATCCGTCTCCGGGCCCGCCGGCGCCCGTCGGGCCAGCGCAATTGCGCCGGGCAGCAACGCCCAAGCCACGACCCACGCCGCTGGCCGGCAATCTCTTCCCGAGGGCGAGCCGATCTGGACCAGCGCATGCAGCACCTCATCCGCGGCGTCGAAGCCGACGAGCATCAACCAGCCTGGAAGCCCGTCGACCGCTGGCGCCGACGCTAGCCGTGAGTCCTGCTCAACCCAGCCTTGCCACAGCTGCCGAGCCTCTGCCAATTCCTGCGCCAGGTCCGCCACACCGAGTTGTTCCACGACGCTCAACGTTCCTGCTCCTTCCGCGCGTTTCGCCGAAGGTCGCAGGGCTACGTCACCCGAACCGTCCCCCCCAAGATCGATCTGTGGGGGTACGTCCGGGGTTGCAACGACACCACCCCACAAACCGCGTACCCCCGAATGTCGAGGACGTCGAGACCGCCATGGGTAATCGCCATGTCTTTAGGAGTCATGAGGTCGAGCCAACTCCCCGCGGATGAGCCGCGCACGCCGCCTCAGCAACGAGCGCTGTTGACGATCGACGAAGCCGCGACGTATCTCAACGTGCCGGCACGCTGGGTCGCCGATGCGGTCCGACAGCGCAAGGTCCGCTGCACCAGAATCGGCAAGCACATCCGGTTCCGGGTCGAGCATTTGGACGAGCTCGTCGCCACCGGCGAACAACCGGTGACGTCGGCCGTGGTCCCGATCCAACGCAACCGCGCCCGATCGAAGCTGTAAACCGTTACGGCGTCGACACCGGCCGGATCGCGCAACCGGTCAGCGCAGTGTCGATGATCCGCGAGATCAACTCGTCTCCCGCGGGCAGCAGGTGACCGTAGGTGTCGATCGTCGTGGTGATCGACTCGTGGCCAAGCCTCGCCTGGAGGTGCGGCAGCGGCGCACCGCCGGCAATCAGCCAGGCGACATGGTGTGCCGCAGATCATGGAACCGGAACGGAGCGAGTCCCTCGACCGCCACCGCGGTCATCAGCTTGCGCCAGACGTGGGTGTAGAAGTCGCCGTTGTGCAACGGCCGGCCAGTCCGGCTGGTGAACACGAAGTCGTCAGCCGGACTGCCCTCAATCCTCTTCTCGAGCAGTGCGGCCACTGTCGGGGCGATGGTGATCGTGCGCCGGGATCGCGGTGTCTTGGGATGCCCGAGGTGGTGGTCCCGCATCGTGTGTTTCGCCGCAGCTGCCGGACCAGCCAGCCCGGGGTATCGGTCGCGTCGTCCTCACCGTTGCGCTTCCACGCCTTGTTCACCCGAACCGTGCCGCGGTCAAGATCGACGTCCCCGACCCACAACGCGCTGATCTCACCGAACCGCAATCCCGTCCCGGCCGTCACCGCCAACACGTCACCATGTCTTTTGGCCAGCCGTACCGCGATCTCCAACTCCCGTTCGGTTTGGAACCGCAGCACCGGCCTGGACTGCTTCACCCTCGACTGTTTCGGCGCCGTCCCGGTTGCTGGATTCGCAGTCAGCCAGCCACGCTTCATCGCATACGCGAACACGCCGTAGACCAGACCGTGGTAGTTCGCCTTCGTCTTCAACGACCGGTCCCACTCGATCAGCCATGTCTTCAGCTGCGCCTCACCGATTGCGGTGACCGGGCCCGCGAACACGAACGACCCCCGCACCGGCGTGCCCGCCAGCAGCTGC
>JBKPNA010000191.1:0-8059 GCA_046765695.1 Actinomycetota bacterium
TCGGCGGTCAGCTCGAGGAACACCGACTCCAGGTCCCGGCGTACGGGCACCAGCTCCTCGACGTACAGGCCACGGTCGGCCAGCACCCGGGTGATCACCGCGAGGTCGGGCTGGCCGTTGGGCGTGCCGACGTTGAGCGAACGCCCGTCGGGCGACACCAGGAACCCGGCCGCACTGAGGATGGCCGCCGCCTGGGCCGGATCGGAGATGCCGACCCGGGCGTATTGTCCACCGGCCGCGTCGAGGATCTCGGCCACCGTGCCGTCGGCCAGCAGCCGACCCCGGCCGATGATGGTGACGGTGTCCGCCACCTGCTGCACCTCGCTGAGGATGTGGCTGGAGACCAGCACCGTCTTGCCTCGGTCGCCCAGCTCGCGCATGGTCGCCCGGATCTCGTGGATGCCGGCGGGGTCGAGGCCGTTGGTGGGCTCGTCGAAGATCAGCAGGTTGGGGTCCTTGAGCAGGGTGGCCGCGATGGCGAGGCGCTGCTTCATGCCCAGGGAGTACGTCCGGAACTTGTCCCGCGCCCTGTCCGCCAACCCGACTTCCTCAAGCACCGCGTCCACCCGCTTGCGTGGCGCCCCGATACCACGCGCCAGCAGGGCCAGGTTCTTGCGGCCGCTGAAGGCGGGAAAGAACTTCGGCTGCTCGACGATGGCACCGACCTGGTCGATGACCTGGGCCAAGTGCAGCGGCACCTCGTGGTCGAACACTCGGATGTAGCCCGAGTCGGCCCTGACCAGGCCCAAGAGCATGCGGATGGTAGTCGTCTTCCCCGACCCGTTGGGGCCGAGGAAACCGTGCACACCGCCCAGGGGCACGCGCAGGTCCAGGCCGTCGACCGCTGGGCGCCGGCCCTTGCGGGTCCGGTAGACCTTGCGCAGGTTGTACGCCTCGACGGCGTAGTCGGCGTAGGCCTCCACCACGACGGCCCGGCGGGCCGTGGTGACCGTCATCAGCCGACCGGACTCAGTTCGACGACAGAGGCGATGTCGGCCGACTGCGTGTAAGGCCCGAATCCCAGCAACCGGTCCAGCTCGGGCCGGAGCTCAGTCGCCACCTCGACGACGGTGACCGGCCGGCCAAGCTCGGCGGCCAGCGACGTCACGCCGACCCCCACCAGCCCGCAGGGAATGATCTTCTCGTAGGTGCTCAGGTCCGGGTCGACATTGATCGCGAAGCCGTGCATCGTCGTGCCGGCCGCGACGCGTACGCCGATCGCGGCGATCTTCCGCTCCAGGCGAATCTCATCCCCGGCCAGCCACACCCCCGACCTGCCCCGGACCCGGCCTGTGGCCAGCCCGAAGCCGGCGAGCATCGCGATGATGGCCTCCTCCAGCCGGCGGACGTAGTCCACCACCAGCACCGAGTCGGGCAGCCGCACGATCGGGTACCCGACCAGCTGTCCAGGCCCGTGCCAGGTGATCTTGCCGCCGCGGTCGACGTCGATCACCGGGGTGCCGTCGGTCGGGCGCTCGCCAGGCTCCGTACGCTTGCCGGCCGTGTACACGCTGGTGTGCTCCAGCAGCAGCAACGTGTCCGGTCGATGACCGGCCGAAACCTCGGCGTGGAGCTCGCGCTGGGTCTGCCATACCTCGGTGTAGTCGACTGGACCACGGGGCAGCAGGTCGACGACGTCCAGGGGCATGCGGGGGAGTCTAGCTCCCCACCTCGCTCAGAAACTGCAGGCGGATTGGGACGGAAACCGGCTCAACTGTGCGCCTCTGGCGGCAGCTCCCCAGCCCGAGCGGCGCCGCCCCGCACCCGATCCCTGGCGCAGGACATAGCTCGGCTCAGAGGCCGAACTCGGAGCCGAAGTCGCCTTCTTCCAGGCGCGCCTTCAGCGTGCTCAGGAACCGGGCCGCGTCGGCACCGTCCACCAGGCGATGGTCGTAGGACATCGACAGATACATCATGTCGCGCACCGCGATCACCTCACCCAGGTTCGGATCGTCGACCACCACGGGACGCTTCACCAGGGCACCCGTGCCGAGAATGGCCACCTGCGGCTGGTTGATGATCGGGGTGTCCAGCAGCGTGCCCGCCGAGCCGTAGTTGGTGATCGTGAACGTGCCACCACTGAGCTCGTCCGGGGTCACCTTGTTCTGCCGGGTACGCCGGGCGAGGTCGGCGATCTTCTTGGCCAGGCCGGAGATGCTCAGGTCACCGGCGTCCTTGATCACCGGGACCAGCAGGCCCTTCTCTGTGTCCACCGCGATGCCGATGTGCTCGGCGCTCGGGTAGGTCACCTCGCCGGCCTCGGTGTCGATGGTGGCGTTGACCTTCGGGTAGACCTTGAGCGCCTCCACCGCGGCCTTGGTGATGAACGGCAGGTAGGACAGGCTCGCGCCTTCCCTCTTCTTGAAGTCGTCCTTCGCTTTGGCTCGGATCCGGGAGATTGCGGTGAGGTCCACCTCGACCGTCGCGGTCAGCTGGGCCGAGACCTGCAGCGACTCCACCATCCGCTTCGCGATTGTCTTGCGCAGCCGTGACATCTTCTCGGTCGTTCCGCGTAGCGTGCTGGGTTCCGCCGCCGGTCGAGCGGCAGCCGCGGCCGCTGGGGCAGCCACCGGCTCCGGTTGGGGAGCAGGCGCCTCGGCCGCCTTCCTGGCCTCCTCCGCGGCGGCGAGGACGTCCTGCTTGCGGACCCGGCCGCCGACGCCGGTGCCCGTCACCGAGGCCAGGTCGACACCGTGCTCCTTGGCCAGTTTGCGCACCAGCGGCGTCACGTAGCCGGCTTCGCCGTCGGTGGCCACCGGGGTGGCGGCGGTCGCTGTTCTGCTCGGCCCGTGCCGCTCCGGCTGAGGATCTTCAGGTGCCGCCGGTGCGGCCACCTTGGGCTCGACGGGTGCCTGCTCGGCCACCTGAGGCTGAGGCTCGGGCTCCGGCTCGCGGTCGGCTTCGGGCTCGCGCTCCGGCTCGGGCTCCGGCTCGGGCTCGGGCTCGGGCTCGGGCTCGCGCGCCGGTTCCGCCTCGGCTGCCGGCTGCGGTTCCGGCTCTGCCGCTGGAGCCGCCGCCGCGCCCGGCTCGCCGACGACGGCCAGCACCTCGCCGACCGCCACGGTTTCGTCCTCCTGAACCCGGATCTCCAGCACAGTGCCGGACGTCGGTGCCGGGATCTCTGTGTCGACCTTGTCCGTCGACACCTCCAGCAACGGTTCGTCGGCCTCGACAGTGTCCCCAACCTTCTTGAGCCAGCGGCTCACGGTGCCCTCAGTGACACTCTCGCCGAGCGCCGGCAGCGTGATCTCGGTCCCGCCGGCGGCGCCACCGGATGGCTGGCCGCCGGCCCGATCGCCCGACTGCTCGGCCTCGGCCTCCTCCATCCGCCCCGCGTCCGCCGCCGAGGACGGCTCCGGCTCCGGCTCAACCGGGGCCTCCTGGGTGGTGTCCGGCTGCTCGGCTTCCGCTTGGTCGGCCTGGTCGCCGCCGTCCGGTTCTCCGCCGGCTGCCTCATCGGCTTCGCCGATCACCGCCAGCACTGCGCCGACCTCGACGGTCTCGTCCTCTGCCGCCTTGATCTCCAGCAGCACACCGGAGGTAGGGGAGGGGATTTCGGTGTCGACCTTGTCGGTGGACACTTCCAGCAACGGCTCGTCGGCCTCGACGGTGTCGCCAACCTGCTTGAGCCACCGGCTGACCGTGCCTTCGGTGACGCTTTCCCCGAGAGCCGGGAGAGTTACAGAGGTGGACATGGCGTGCGGACTCCTCCATCTGTGCGGCGTCAGGCTCGGTCGTAGAGCCTTGCCGGTACGCGGTTGGGGTCAGCCTAGTGGTTGCGCCCGGCGACCCCGCGAACCCCCACAGTGCTGTCCAAACTGTCGGCGGTCGCGGCGAAACGAAAATCGGGCACTCGATCGAATGCAGCGGGCGAATGCCCGGCGTGTCGCGCTGACGCCCGCCAACGAGTGGGTGATTTCCGTTTTCAGCCGTGAATGTGCAGCGGCTTGCCCGCCAGCGCCAGATGGGCCTCGCCAAGCGCCTCGGTCTGCGTCGGATGGGCATGCAGCTGCGACGCCACCTCCTCCGGATAGGCACCCCAGCTCGTGATCAGCTGCGCCTCACCGACGAGCTCACCGACCCGCGCGCCGATCATGTGCACACCGACGACAGGTCCCCCAGGCCGGCGCACCACCTTCACGAACCCATGGGTCTTGAGGATCTGCGACTTGCCGTTGGCCGCCAGGTCGTAGGTCGCCGTCTCGGCCGAACCGAACTGCGCGGTCGCCGCTTCCTCTGTCAGGCCGACCGAGGCGACCTCTGGGTCGCAGTAGGTCACCCGGGGGATGTCGAGGTCGGCCACGGGCACCGGCGACCGCTCCCACCGGCCTTGGCGATGGGCGATGTCCTCGGCCACGAAGATCCCGTGTGCGAAGCCACGATGGGCCAGTTGCAGGCCGGCGACCAGATCGCCCACCGCGTACACGCCTGGTACGGAGGTTTCGAGTCGCTCGTTCACCCTCACGAAGCCGCGCTCGAGGTCCACGCCGGCCTCGGCGTACCCCAGACCTTCGGTGTACGGGCCCCGGCCGACCGCTACCAGGAGCAGCTCGGCCTCTCGGGTTTGCCCGTCGCCCAGTTTCACCCGCACGCCGGTCTCGGTGACCTCGGCCGACTCCAACGGCGTACCGGTGACCACGGTGAGCCCACGCCTCCGGAACGCGCGCGCCAAAGCTGTTGAGACCGCAGGCTCCTCACCCGCGAGCAGCCGGGGCAGCGCCTCGACGACCGTCACCTCGACGCCGAACGAGCGCCAGGCCGAGGCGAACTCGCAACCGATCACCCCGCCGCCCAGCACGAGGACGGACTCAGGCAGCCGGTCCAGCCGCCAGGCGTGCTCACTCGTCATGATGTGCTCGCCGTCCACCGTCAGGCCGGGCAGCGTGCGGGGTTGGGAGCCCGAGGCCAGCACCACAGCAGGCGCCGAGTGGGTCTGATCACCCACCGCGATCCCCGGCAGCCCGCCCGTCCGCACCAACCGGCCCTCGCCGTGAATGACCTCGATGCCGCGAGCGGTCACCAGCCCTGACAGGCCCTTGTACAACCGGCCGACCACGCCTTCCGCGTAACGGACCACCTCGGCCAGGTCGATCTTGTCGATGCTCGCGTGGATGCCGAGCTGGGACCCACTCCGTGCCGCGTCGGCCACTTCGGCTGCGTGCAGGATCGCCTTGGTCGGGATGCAGCCGCGGTGTAGGCAGGTTCCGCCGACCTTGTCCTTCTCCACCAGGCCGACGCTCAGCCCCAGCTCAGCAGCCCGGAGCGCGCAGGCGTATCCGCCACTTCCCGCCCCGAGCACCAGCAGGTCGAACGTTGCCATACGGCCATCCTGTCAGGCCGAGCGCGGCGGCCGGGCGGCGCGGACCAGACAAGGTCAGCGCGGACCGACCATAATTGACCTCATGGGCTGGTTGCGACGCACGGCGACCCGGGTGAGACGGGGTCGCGGGTATGCGTCGCAGGGCCGCTCGGTGGATGACGCTGTCACCGCTCATCTCACCCAGTTCACCCAGACCCGCCGGGGTGTTGAGGCGTTCGTCGAGCCCAAGACGTCGGTGACCGAGACCACGCTGCTGCTTGTCGCCTTCGACGGCGAGTGGACGCGCCGGGTGGTGCCGTCGCCGGAATGGGCGCACGCCTTCGCGGAGCACCTCAAGATTCCGGGCTACGACGCCGCTGTCGTCGGCTATCCGCAGCGGATGCGCGACTACAACAGCCGGAACAAGAAGCACCCGGATCTTCGCTAGGGAATTTCCCGAGCACACCCATCCGATTACGGGCCCAGTCCGAACCGGCAGTGTGTGATACGTCGATGGACAGGACTACCTGACGGGTCCTGAGCAACCCCTTGGGGGGTGGCGTCTTACACCTGCCGTGCTGGCAGAGGCGTCGGGTCGGTGGGATGGATGGCTCGGCGCCGGGGCACTGCCAGCACGGCCACCCCAAAGTTACAGGCTTCCCGGCGGCGCCGGTTGGTTGACCGTATTTCCGCACATGGCCGCATGTGGGGCCGGGTTCGGCCAGATCGGGCAGCGACACTCCGCACAGGGCCGCAAGTGGCACGACGAGCGCCTTATCGTCCCGCTGGCTCGGGCGTCCGTTCGGGCTCAGCCGGCCAGGGAGCGGGCCAGCGCGATCAGGGTGCGGACGCCGACCCCTGTGCCGCCGGGCGCGACATACCCGTACTCCTTGTCGCCGAATGAGGGACCGGCGATGTCCAGGTGTGCCCAGTGGGTGTTCTCCGGCACGAACTCGCGCAGGAACGCGGCGGCGACCAGCGCACCGCCCCAGCGGTCGCCGCTGACGGAGCGGAGGTCGGCCACCTTGGAGTCGAGCTTCCCCCGGATCTCCTTCGGGATGGGAAGCTGCCAGAGGTCCTCGCCGGCCGCCTCGGCGGCGTCCAACAGGCGGTCCGCAGTCTCCTGGTCGTTGGCCATCAGACCGGCCGTCCGCTCACCGAGCGCCACCATGCAGGCACCGGTCAGTGTCGCCACGTCGATCAGCAGGTCCGGGTGATCCTCCGCGGATCGGGCCATCGCATCGGCCATCACCAACCGGCCCTCGGCGTCGGAGTTGCCGTTCTCCACCGTCTTGCCGCCGTACATGGTCAGCACGTCGGAGGGCCGGTACGCCGTTGCCGACGGCAGGTTCTCCGCGAACGCGGCGTACGTCGTGACGTTGACCTTCAGGCCGAGTTGGGCGATCGCCCAGGTGGCGGCGAGCACCGCCGCAGCCCCGGCCATGTCGCACTTCATCGTGTACATGCCCTCGGCAGGCTTGAGGTTCAGGCCGCCGGAGTCGAATGTGATTCCCTTACCCACCAGCGCCAGGTGGAAGTTGGCACCACGCGGCCGGTATGCCAGCCGGACCAGCCGGGGCGGCCGCGACGAGCCGCCGCCGACGGCAAGCAACCCGCCGTATCCCTCCCGGGCGAGCGCCGTCTCGTCCAGCACGTCGAAGCCGATCCGGGTGTTCCGGACGAGGGAGCGCACCTGGTGCGCGAAGGATTCGGGATAGAGCAGGTTGGCCGGGATGTTGACCCACTCGCGCGCTGTGGCGACCGCATCGGCGACCATCCTGGCTTCTGAAGCGAGGTCGCCGAACTTCCCCCGCGCCCCGTGCAACACCGTGACGGAGCTGACCTCGTGCTGCTCGTCGGGATTCGCGCTGATCGGGGCGTAGCTGTAGCTGCCAAGCAGAGCGCCCTCGGCCACGGCCTGCGCCTCCTCAGGCTCGGTGCTGCCGAGGGAGACGACGACCGACAGATGGCCGTTCTCCGCGAGCTTCCCGGCCTGGCGGACACCGGCCCCGGCCGCGCGGCGCAGGTCCTCCGGAGATGGTTCGTCGCTGCCCAGGCCCACTACGACGATCCGTGGGCCGTCTCCCGCTGGGGGCAGGGTCCGGGTGTGATCCTCGGTGGCCTTCGCCCCGACGACAGCAGCCATCTCGGCCACCGATGTGCCGAAACGCTTTGCAAAGGCTCGTTCGACCGGGTCTGGCACGGCGCGTACGCCGGTCTCGGTCCGGCCCACGACGAGCACGTCCGCGGTCCGCGGCAGTGCGCGCGCAATGGTCAGCGCGGGTAGCAGGGGAGTCGGCACGGTGGCCTCCTTCGGGATGCAGAGCGTCTTCGGGCGTGAACAGGGTAGCCGCGACTGCCGAGTGCCAGACGCGGGACTGCGGTAGGTTCGCGGGCGTACGCGAGGGAGGGAGCCCGATGGCCGAGGAACTGGTGCCGTCACCGCTGCAGGAGCGGCACAAGGCGGCCGGGGCCAAGTTCGCCGCGTTCGGTGGCTGGTCGATGCCTGTGGAGTACGCCGGCGCCGGTGTGCTGGCCGAGCACGCCGCGGTGCGGCAGGCGGTCGGGCTGTTCGACGTCAGCCATCTCGGCAAGGCCGAGGTGACGGGTCCTGGAGCGGCCGACTTCCTCAACCGTTGCCTGACCAACGACCTGACCAAGATCGAGCCGGGTCAGGCGCAGTACACGTTGATCTGCAACGACGACGGCGGGGTGGTCGACGACCTGATCGCCTACCTCCGCTCACCCGACGAGGTGTTG
>JBKPNA010000192.1:0-6915 GCA_046765695.1 Actinomycetota bacterium
AGTCCTCTGTGCCGGGATAGGTTCCCTTACCCGACCCCTCCCACCGGCCGATCAGCCACGCGATTGCCACAAGGTCGGGATGGAGGTTCTCCGGTAGCTCGAAGGGCATGGGTCAGCCGTTCGGGGCTTGGGCGTCCGGCGGCGGTCGGAACAGGACCAGCAGGGAGATGAGCAGCAGCAGGCCGACTACGACCACGCCGGCAATCAACAGCACGGCGAAGATGACCGGGACCGGCATAGCGCCAAATTGTAGTTGCGGGCCGCTCGGGGCTCGCGAACCCGCGCCGTTGACCTGCCGACGGAACCGCTCGGTATCAGGGATCGCGGCCTTGCGAGTGCTGCCGCGCGCCGTGTGTTCTCGGCGCGGCGCGGGGGGTTCAAAGGGGAGGTCGTGCCCCTTGCTTATCTTGGACGCCGTGCGTTACGTGATCATCGGCGCCGGGGCGATCGGCGGTGGTATCGGGGCTCGGCTGCACCAGGCAGGGCACGATGTCCTGCTGGTGGCCCGCGGCGACCATCTGCGCACGATGCAGCAGCGTGGCCTGCGACTCCGTACGCCGGAGGAAGACCTTGTACTGCAGGTGGCAACGGCGGCCGGACCCGACGAAACGACCCTGCGATCCGACGATGTGCTCGTGCTGGCCACCAAGACGCAGCAGGCGCCGGAGGCTCTGGCCAGCTGGGCCGATGTCGAGGTGGCAGGCGGCGGCACGGCCGGTGAACGGCTGCCCATCCTGACCGCATTGAACGGGGTGGCCAGTGAGGACATGGCGCTGCGCTACTTCGATCGGGTCTACGGCGTCTGCGTCTGGATGTGGGCGGCCCACCTGACACCCGGCGAGGTGATCTTGGAGGGCGTACCGGCGTCGGGCGTGTTCCACATCGGCCGGGTGCCGGTTCCGGTGGCTGACGAGGCGGATGCCCGATTCCTGGACAAGTTGCGCCGGAACTGGACACCGGCCCGGCTGACGACCGTGCTGCCGAGCGACGTGATGGCCTGGAAGTACCGCAAGCTGCTGAGCAACGTCGGCAACGCGATCCAGGCGCTGCTCGGCAACCAGCCCGGCGGCCGCGAGCTGGTCCGGGCTGCCGAGGCAGAGGGCCGCTCGGTGCTGGACGCGGCAGGGATCGGCTACACCTCGGACGAGGAGGAGGCGGCCGCCCGCGCGAAGAGCTTCTCGGTGAAGCCGGTCCCCGGCCTGCCGGGTGTCCTGGGCGGCTCGACCTGGCAGTCGCTGAGCCGCGGCACCGGCAATGTGGAGACCGACTACCTCAACGGCGAGCTGGCGCGGATCGCACGACAGCATGGGATGGCGGCGCCGATCAACGCCCGGCTCGCCACACTGACCCGACGCGCCGCCCGAGCCCGGCAGCAGCCGGGCGAGATGAGTGTTCGCGAGCTGGCCGAGCTCCTCGGTCTGACCGTCGGAGGTCAGTAGATCAGCGCGCGAGAGTCGGCCGCCAGCACCTCCTCGACGAAGCTGGCAGCGCCGGCGATCGTCACCCCTGGCAGCAGGCTCGACTGGTTCAGCTCGCGCCGAGCCGCGCACTGGGTGCAGACCACGATCCGCCCGGACCCGCGTACGGCCTCCACCAGGTCGGCGACCGGTGTGGCAAAGGGCAGATTCAGATCCGGCTGTTTTCCCGGAACGGCGAACCAGACGCCTTCACCCGTCAGCCAGACGGTCACCGAGGCCCCGGCGGCCACGCCGGCCGCCGCAACTGTCCAGGCCTGATTCGCCCGTTCGGCCGCCTCCGCACCGCAGGTCAGCTTGATGATCAACGAACCCGGCGTGATCTCGGTGGACACAACCGTCATTGTGGCAGAGGGTACGGCGGGTGATCATCCAACGATTCCCGGGCCGAGCCCCGTGGGAGGACCGCTACGGATACTGCCGCGTGGTACGCGCCGGAAGCTGGGTCGGAACCGCCGGCACGACGGCGACCGGGCCCGATGGCGTGCTGCATCCGGGAGACCCCTACCGCCAGACGCTGGCCGCCTTCACCATCGCCCTGGACGCGCTGGCCGCGGCCGGGGTGTTGCGTACGCAGGTGGTCCGGACCCGGATGTACGTCGTCGATATCAGCCAGCAGGAGCTGATTGGCAGTGCCCATGCCGAGCTCTTCTCGGAAGTCAGGCCCGTTGCGACCATGGTGCAAGTCAGCGCGCTGGCCGACCCCGAGCACCTCGTGGAGGTCGAGGTCGAGGCCTATCTGGAAGACTCTGCGCCGTGATCGGCACGCTGCACGGCATTGTCATCGACTGCCCGGACCCGGATCCGCTGGCCACCTTCTACCAGGAGCTGCTCGGCATGCAGCGGGTCCAGGACGACGGGGACTGGATCGTGATCGGCGACGCTCCCGACCGGCCCGGAGTGGCCTTCGTTCGAGTGCCCGACTACCAGCCACCGACCTGGCCGGCGGGTGAGCGGCCGCAGTACCGGCACTTCGATATCCGGGTCGACGACCTCGATGCTGCTGAGCAGGCGGCACTCGCACTGGGCGCGACCCGACTGACCGGTGACGGCGCCACATCTCGAGTCTTCGCCGATCCTGTGGGGCACCCGTTCTGCCTGGTCAAACTGCCCATTCCCGCGATCCCCAAGTGAGACTCGTCGTCCAGCGGGTGACGTCGGCTCGGGTCGACGTCGGCGGGCAGACCGTAGGAGCCATCGACCGTCCGGGGTTGGTGGTGCTGGTCGGGGTGACGCATGGCGATGACGAGCAGGTCGCCGCCCGGCTCGCCGACAAGGTGTGGAACCTGCGCATCCTGGCCGGCGAGCGCTCCTGCGCCCAGGAGTCGGCCCCCATGCTGGCGGTCAGCCAGTTCACCCTGTACGCCGACCTAAGCAAGGGCCGGCGGCCCTCCTGGAGCGCCGCCGCGCCGCGGCCGATCAGCGAGCCGCTGATCGATGCCTTCGTCGCCTCGCTCCGCAAGCTCGGTGCGGAGGTGGCCACCGGGGCGTTCGGCGCGGAGATGCAGGTCAGCCTGGTCAATGACGGGCCGGTCACCCTGATCATCGACTCCGACACCTGACACCCCTCCGGAATGCGGATCTGCACCGTTTGCTTCGATGTGCACCGCTAGCAACGGGTGCGAATCAGTGAAAACGGTGCAGATCCGTTTCAGGCCAGCCGGCCTCCGCGGGCGAACGCATGGCGTAGCCGGTCGATCAGTGGTTCCGGCCGGATCAGGTCCTGCCACATCCAGCGGATCACCACCCAGCCCAACTCCCGCATCTGATCCTCACGTTGCTTCTCGGCAATCAGCACCTGCTCTGCCGTCTGTCCCGGTTTGCGCAGCAACTCCCCATACTTGGTCTTCCCGTCGAATTCCCCGAGTACGCCGAAGTCCGGCCAGCCGAAGTCGCTCCGTGCGACGAACCGGCCGTTCGGCGTGAACACCGGGATTGCGGCTCTGGCGCAGGCAGCCGGGCCTCGTGGAAGACGACCCGGCTGAAGGACTCCCCGGCGCTCTCGCTCCTCGGATCCAGCAGGGCGGCCGCGCGGCGCGCCCTGCCGATGCCCGTGCGACTGCCCTGACGCACGAGCACCTGTGTGATCTCGGCCCGATCGATCCGGGTTAGCGCGAGGTCACCAGCGGCAACGGCCTGGCTGAGCGGCAGGGAGCAGCTCAAATCCACCACCGTCCTTGCCAGTCCGGTAACCCGGATGCCGTTCAACTCGACCACGTCGGCATCCGGCAACGGCATCCCGTGGACTTGTACCCACCGACGCGTACGACCGCCCCCATGTCGATCCCGGATCAGGTGGACGCGACCCAGATGTTCGGTCCAGACCGGAAGCGCATGCAGGGCCGCAGCCGAGGTGTGGCTGACCACGGCCGATGGGTCGCACTGCGGCACCGTCGCCTCGAGCAGCTGGAGGTGGGCCAGCCTCGGGTTGAGCTCACCGTTGGTGGGTTCGACGTACGCGCCTCGGCGGATGTGGATCAGCTCGCCGGCTCTGACCATTCTGGCCAGTTCGCCGGCACTGAAGCCGTCTGTCGCCAAGTGGCGACTCAACGTAATGCGTCCCATGCCAGCAGCCGACTGCATCCGAGCGGCCCGCCGCCAGGCCCTCAGCCAGATCTGTGGATAACGTGCGACAGCTCTTGACAACCCGCTGAAACAGATCTGCACCCTCCCCTTCGATCTGCACCGCTAGCAACGGGTGCAGATCGAAAGAGAGGGTGCAGATCTTGTCCTGAGCGCCCCGACTCAGACGCCGGCGGTCTCCAGGTTGACGTCGATCTCCGACACCGAACCGCGGGCCGCTACGACCTTCCGGTCCAGCTTGGCGCCGGGCGCCAGCGTCCGCAGGGTCCAGCTGCCGTCGTTCGCAAAGAACCGGAAGTGGCCCGTGGCTGAGGTGGGCACCTCCGCAGTGAACTCGCCCCCGGAGTCCAGCAGCCGGACGTACGCCCCGGCAACCGGGTCATTGCCCCGCAGCACACGGCCCTGAATGACCGCCTCCTTCGTGACATCGATGCCCAGCACGCTGAGGCCACCGCTGGTTGCTCCGCACATATCGTGTTCTCCTTCGACAGATTCGATTCAGGCCTGGCCGGGCTGGTCGCCCACTGCTACCGGAACGCCAACGAGCGAGCCGTATTCCGTCCAGGAGCCGTCGTAGTTCTTTACCCGCGGCTGGTCGAGAATCTCATGCAGCACGAACCAGGTATGCGCGCTGCGCTCACCGATCCGGCAGTAGGCGATCACGTCCTTGGTCAAGTCCAATCCGGCGTCGCTGTACAGCTCCTTGAGCTCGTCGTCTGCCTTGAAGGTGCCGTCGTCGTTCGCCGCCTTGCTCCACGGCACGTTGATCGCGGTCGGGATGTGCCCACCACGCTGGGCCTGCTCCTGCGGCAGATGGGCGGGGGCCAGCAGGCGGCCGGCGTACTCGTCCGGGCTGCGTACGTCCACCAGGCCCTTGCTGCCGATGGCCTGCACGACCTCGTCGCGGAACGCCCGGATATCGAGGTTCGGCTCGGTGGCGGTGTAGCTGGTGGCGGGCCGGGTGACGGTCTCAGTCGTCAGCTCGCGGGCGTCCAGCTCCCACTTCTTGCGGCCGCCATCCAGCAGCCGCACGTTCTCGTGGCCGTACAGCTTGAAGTACCAGTACGCGTACGCCGCGAACCAGTTGTTGTTGCCGCCGTACAGGACGATCGTGTCGTCGTTGCTGATGCCGCGCTCGGAGAGCAGCTTCTCGAACTGCTCCTTGTTGATGAAGTCGCGCCGGACCGGATCCTGCAGATCGGCCTTCCAGTCCAGCTTGATGGCTCCGGGGATATGGCCGCCGTCGTACGCGCTGGTGTCCTCGTCAACTTCGACCAGCACGATGTTCGGGTCGGTGCGGTGCTCCTCGACCCAGTCGGCGTCGACCAGGGTTTCCTGTCTGCTCATTGGTGGTTTCTTCTCTCAAGAGTTGGGTTTGGGGCACGACTAGGCCGGCGGGCCAATGTCTGTGCAGGGTAAAGCGAGAGCTACGAGAGCGTCAGAAACGACACAAGGACGAACGCATTCGGCCGTGGTCCACGGCACGGCGGCGGATGAGCGGCAGCGCCCACGCGTTCGTCTTCGTCACAACCCTCAGCGTAAGCGGACGCCAGATGTAGGCCCAAGATTGCGTTCAGATAGTGAGATGTTGGTTCACTATTCGAGACGCACTCAGCATGGCCAGCGCAGCCCAGTGATCCGGCTCACATGGCCGATCCCCCGCCCGCCACCGGCGAACGGTGGCAGCACATCGACCCGTACCGATTGCGCCAGCTGCTGGTCAAGATCAGCGGACGAGGCCGCGACGCCGTCGACCAGCAGCGAACACGCCTGCACGACCCGGGAAAACCGGGCATCCCGAGTGGTCCGAGCCTGGTCCAGCGCCTCGGCGACGGAGCGAACGGAAAAGGACTCCGTCTCCACTCCGGCGGCCGCCCGGGCCCCCGCCCAGTAGTGCAGGGAAACCATCACCATTGGAGTACTCTCTGGCAATACTTTCTTCCCCGCACGTCGAACGGGGATGGACAGTATCGCGGCACACGTCGTGAGGGAAGAGACCGACATGGCCACTTTGCTGCTGCTGACCAACGATATGCATGCGTCGGGCGAAATACTGCCCGCCCTCGAATTGCTGCCGCACCAGGTACGGGTCGCCCAGGCCGAGGCGACTGCCCTGTTGGATGCACCGGCCGCCGATGTGATCTTGCTCGACGCTCGCCGCGACCTGGTCGGCGCCCGATCGCTGTGCCGGTTGATCGAGACCACCGGCAAAGAGGCGCCGTTGATCGTCATCGCCAGTGAGGGCGGTCTGACCGCGCTGTCGGCCGACTGGGGGTTCGACGACCTGCTGCTGGCCACCGCAGGGCCCGCCGAGGTCGAGGTCCGACTCCGGCTCGCCATGAGTCCCTCCGCTGCGTCGAACGCCGACCCGGTGATCCAGTCGGGCAACATCGTGATCGACGAGGCGGGCTACAGCGCCAAACTCAATGGTGTCCAGCTCGATCTGACCTACACCGAGTTCGAGCTGCTGAAGTACCTGGCGCAGCACCCCGGTCGAGTCTTCAGCCGCCATCAGCTGCTCAGCGACGTCTGGGGCTACGACTACTACGGTGGCACCCGAACCGTCGATGTGCATGTCCGCCGCCTGCGGGCCAAGCTCGGCACCGAGTACGAGTCGGTGATCGGCACCGTGCGCAACGTCGGCTACCGGTTCGTGACGCCCGTGGACGAGCCGACCCGAAGCGTGAGCACTTAGCAGTCACGCCCGGAGCGGGACCACTAGTGCCCTCCGTCAGGAATCCGGTGCGTAGATCCGTCGTCCAGGTGGATGGCTCGCAAGGCCGACGAGGGAGGGATACCGGGTTGTATCTCGACTGAGGAGAACGCCGCGAGGCGCCGGCTGGGCGGCGGAGATACG
>JBKPNA010000193.1:0-3734 GCA_046765695.1 Actinomycetota bacterium
GACCTGCACCCAGCGCTCGGGAGTCTCGCGGCGCTGACGGCGGGCCGCCCGGTTCAGGTAAACCAGATCGACCGGTCCGTTGACGCCGACCTGGAAGGTCTCCTCGTCGAGCCGCGCCACGGTGATGTCGCTCCGAATTCCGCCCTGCTCGTTCAGCAGCAGGGTGTAGGTGACCGCACCGGGCTTCTTCGCCATGTCGCCGGTGGTCAGCTGCTGCAGCAGATCGACCGCGCCCGGCCCGGAGACCTCGAGGCGGCGCAGCGGCGTCATGTCGTACATGGCTACCGCGGTCCGCGTCTTCCAGGCTTCTGCGGCAGCGATCGGTGAGTAGTAGCAAGCCGACCACGGATCGCGGTCCGTCGGTTGCCACTCGCTGGGCAGGTCGTCGAGCAGCGCGGCGTTCGCCTCGTACCAGTACGGGCGTTCCCAGCCACCGCCCTCGAGGAAGAAGGCGCCCAGCTCACGCTGCCGGGCGTGGAAGGGGCTGACCCGCAGATTCCTGGGTGACTCCCTGGGCTGCAGCGGGTGCAGGATGTCGTAGACCTCGACGAAGTTCTGTTGCGAGGTCTCCTCGACGTAGCACCTGGCGTACTGGACCTCCTCGAAGCGGGACACCTCGCAGTCGGTGAGATCGATCTCGGACCGGCCGGTGGTCAACACCTGCGCGACGGCGCGGGCGACGCCGGCCGAGTGGGTGACCCACACGGCCTCGGCGACCCAGAAACCGTCGACGTCGGGTGACTGCCCCACGATCGGGCCGCCATCGGGGGTGAACGAGAAGATGCCGTTGAACCCGTCGTCGATCTCGGCCTCCGACGTTCCTGGCAGCAGTGCCTGGGTCGCTTCCCACGCCGGCTTGAAGTCCTCCGGTGTGAACTCCAACCGGGACGGCATGTGCTGCTCGTCGACGTGGGCTGGGGTCAGCCCGAGCGTGGCTGCGACGACCGGCATGGGGCGATGACCGTAGTAGCCGATGCCCAACCGCTCGCCGTGTTCGCGGTAGTAGAGATCCTGATCCTGGTGGCGGAGGATGGGCAGGCTCGCCCCGTTGGGCAGTTCGTTACGACCCTTCAGCTGGGACACCCGGGTGGTCTTGGCGTACTGGTGGGCCAGCGGTAGCAGCGGGATCCTCATGCCGACCATGGCCCCGACCTCCACCCCCCAGAACCCGGCGCAGGACACGACGATGTCGGCGGGGATGATGCCGTTCGGCGTCTCGACTCCGGTGACCCGACCGTCGGACTGCTCGATGCCGGTCACCGGTGTCGAGCCGAGGTAGGTGACTCCGGCCTCGCGGGTGCGCTCGATCAGGAGCTGGGTGGCCCGAGCCGCCAGGGCCAGTCCGTCGCTGGGAATGTGCAGACCGCCCAGCACCAGGTCGGGGTTCAGCAAAGGGTACAGCCGCAGGCACTCGTCGCAGTCGATCACCCTGGCCTCGATCCCCCACGATTGGGCGTACCCGAGCTTGCGCTTCAGCTCCTGGTACCGCTCGGCTGTGGTGGCGACCTCCAGACCACCGACCTGGTTGAAGCAGCTCAACCCGTCCTTCTCCAGACCGAGGAACTTCTCCACCGTGTACTTCGCGAACAGGGTCATCGTCTTGGAGGGGTTGGTCTGGAACACCAGCCCCGGAGCATGCGAGGTCGATCCGCCAGGCATATCCAGCGGGCCTTGTTCGACCACGGTGATGTCGGTCCAGCCGCGCTGAACCAACTCGTCGGCGAGATTGGTGCCGACGATGCCGGCGCCGATGATCACGACCCGTGCCGAGGTGGTCGGCCGGGCGGGAGCTGTTGCGGAAACCATGTCGTATCTCTCCCTCGAGATTGGGGTGGGTCAGCGAAAGACGACGGTGCTGGCGCCGTGGAGCAGGATCCGGTGCTCGCAGTGCCAGCGGACGGGCACGCCAAGCCTGGGAATGGTGGCGGCAGCCAGCTCCGCGGCGGATTCGATGGCGGACACAGGCGCTCCTGGCGGATGAGCCATTGACAGAACAGTCGGCGATCAGGCTACACTGTTGTTTACCATCTCACAACTGTTTCGGTATGCGAAACTCACGCTGATGTCGCGTGGTAAGGGCTTACCGTCGGGAAGGAGTTGCTGTGAGCCTGGCCATCCAAACACCACCAATCGAGATCGAGTCGCTGGTCAAACGGCGTGCTGTGGGCTACAGCCTTGAGACGCCCTTCTACACCAGCCAGGAGGTCTTCGACCTGGACGTGCAGGCGATCTTCGCCAAGCACTGGTTGTTCAGCGCCGCCGAGGCCGAGATCCCCGATGCCGGTGACTACGTCACGATCGATATCGGCCCGTACTCAGTGATCATTCTGCGTGACGACGACGAGGAGATCCGCGCCTTCCACAATGTTTGTCGGCACCGCGGCTCTCGTCTGCTCAAGGAGTCGTGCGGCTCAATCGGGAACATCGTCTGCCCCTACCACCAATGGACCTACCGAACCGACGGCGACCTCATCTACGCGGAGTCCCAGCCGCCCGACTTCGACCGCTCGCGCTTCGGTCTCAAGCCGATCCACGTCAAGAACGTGGCCGGCCTCATCTTCATCTGTTTCGACGAGAACCCGCCGGCCGACTTCGACGAGGTGGCGAGCTACGTCGAGCCCTGGCTCACGCCGTACGGGCTGGCCGGCGCCAAGGTCGCCCACCAGATCGACCTTCCGGAAGAGGGCAACTGGAAGCTGGTGATGGAGAACAACCGGGAGTGTCAGCACTGCGACGGAGCACACCCCGAGCTCGTGTCGGCGTACTTCCCGCTCTTCGGGTACTCCGAGGACGACATCACTCCCCGACTGCGACCGACCTTCGAACGCTACGTGGCGGCGGCGGCCGATCTGGAGCGCGTCTGCTCCCTCAGCGGATTCCCGCGCGATGAGCGACGCGAGCTGGACAACCGCCCAACCGGCTTCCAGCTGTCCCACTTGCCGCTGGACGGCAACGGCATCAGCTTCGCCCCCGACGGCGCCCAGGTGTGCCAGAAGTTGATGGGGTCGCTCACCGAGCCGAGGTTCGGCGATCTGTCCTTGCACCTGCAACCCAACTCGTGGTTCCACTTCCTCAGTGACCACGCGGTCGTGTTCCGCGTGCTGCCGCTGTCGGCGGACAAGAGCATCGTGCGGACCACCTGGCTGGTGCACCCGGACGCGAAAGAGGGCGTCGACTACGACGTCGACTCGTTGACCGCGGTGTGGCGCGCCACCAACAACGAAGACCGCGAACTGGTCATCGGCACCCAGAACGGCGTCACCAACCCCGGCTACCTTCCCGGCCCGTACTCCCTGGTCGAGGACGACGTCGAAGCATTCGTCAACTGGTACGTCAAGCGCGTCGACGCCTACCTCGAATCCTGACGTCCCGTATCCGAAAGTCCCGTCATGACCATCACCATGGACCGCGAATCAGCCGCATTGTTGGTCCCACCGCCGTGGGCGCCGGACTGCTGGGGCGACGAAGATCGGGCCGAGCTCATCTGCCGGTCCGTCTTGGACATCACCCACGACGTAAAGACCTTCGTGTTCGCGGCGGAGGGCGGCAAGGTCTTCCACTTCGAACCCGGCCAGTTCATCACCCTGCAGCTCGAGATCGGCGGCCAGCCGATCACCCGCTGCTACACCATCTCTTCCCCGCCGACCAGGCCGCACCTCATCAGCATCACGGTGAAGCGAGTCATCGGCGGGCCCGTGTCGAACTGGCTGCATGACAACGTCACACCCGGCACC
>JBKPNA010000194.1:0-2049 GCA_046765695.1 Actinomycetota bacterium
ACCCGAGTCTGTGGCGGCAGGCCAAGCTGACGGCGATCCAGGGGCTGTTCGAGGTCAGCAACGGTGTGTATCAAGTGCGCGGCCTGGACCTGTCCAACATGACGATCATCGAGGGCGACTCCGGGGTGGTGATCGTCGATCCGCTGGCGTCGGCGGAGGTCGCCGCCGCAGGCCTTGGGCTCTACCGCCAACAGAGGGGTGATCGGCCGGTCGCGGCGGTCATCCATACGCACTCCCATCTGGACCACTTCGGCGGCGTCCTCGGCGTGGTCTCCGCGGACACCGACCTGCCGATCGTCGCCCCGGTCGGGTATCTGCATCACGCCGTGTCGGAGAACGTGTACGCCGGAACGGCCATGCTCCGCCGCGCGGTCTACCAGGCCGGGCTGAAACTGCCGTTCAACCCCAGCGGCAGCTTGGGAGTGGGCCTCGGGCCGGGCGGCTCGGCTGGCACCGCCGGCCTCCGCGCGCCGACTGTTGAGATCACTCGTACCGGTCAGCAGGAGACCTTCGACGGGGTACGCATCATCTTCCAGCTGACCCCGGGCACGGAGGCGCCGGCGGAGATGAACTTCTACCTGCCCGAGCATCGTGCGCTGTGCATGGCCGAGAACGCGACCCACAACCTGCACAACATCCTGACCCCTCGTGGTGCGCAGGTCCGCGGGTCCGCGATGCTCGGATGTAGTCTCGGTACCTGGCCGAGGCGATCGAGCTGTTCGCCCACGATGCCGAGGTAGCGTTCGCGTCTCACCACTGGCCCACCTGGGGCCGTGACCAGCTGATCGCCTTTCTGACCCAACAACGCGACCTGTACGCCTACATGCACGACCAGACCCTCCGGTTGATCAACCAGGGATACGTGGCCAGCGAGATCGCCGAGATGGTGTCGCTGCCACCCACGCTGGACGCCCAGTGGCACACCCACGGCTACTACGGCACCCTGAATCACGATCTGAAGGCGATCTACCAGTTCTACCTCGGCTGGTGGGACGGCAACCCGGCCCACTGCTGGCAGCACGCCCCAGAAGCGGCCGGCGCCCGATACGTCGAGGCCCTCGGAGGGATCGAGGCCGCGGTTGCGAAAGCGCAGGAGTACGCCGACCGGGACGACCTGCGCTTCGCGGCCGAACTGGCCAGCCACGCCGTCTTCGCCGAACCGGGCCACAGCGGCGCCAAGGCTCTGCTCGCCGACGTGCTCACCCGACTCGGCTACGGCGCCGAGGCCGCGACCTGGCGGAACATCTTCCTGACCGGCGCCTCCGAGCTAGCCACACCCCGCAGCCCATCCCGCTCAGCGCGGGAGCCATGATCAACGCCTTAACCGTCAGCCAGCTGTTCGACAGCCTCGCGATCCGCATCGACGGCCCCCGTGCCTGGGACACGACGCCTCGATCCGGTGGCAGTTCACCGAAGCAAGGAGACCCATCGGATGGAGCTCTCCAACGGAGCGCTCGTCCACTTCCCAACGGACCGCAACGACCCAGCCGACCTCACCGTAACCCTGACCCGGCCACAGCTCCTCGCCATGCTCGGCGGCGCCGGACCGGACGGGCTCCAGATGCAAGGCGACCGCCGCGTCCTCACGACCATTCTCGGATTCGCGGATGAACCGACACCGGGTTCGCCATCGTGACCCCGTAGCCCGATGGCCGTGCGGGAAGGCGCCCAACGTGACCGACACACATCGTCGCGTTGAGGCGTGTCAAGGTGTCCGCTGGTCGCCCCTTGTCAGTTTCAGTTCATGCAACGCCCGGTAGTTCTGCACGCGGCTTGGCAAACGGGAACAGCAGACCCTCGATCCTCCGAATGCCGGATGCGAGCAGCAGCGGTAGCCGCGCGTTCGCCCTCGCCGAGACGGCGTCGATCAGGTCGACGATCAGCCCACAGCGGTCCGCCGTCTCGATCAGCGCCGTGAGGTCGGTTGGCGTGATCGTCGCCCTGAGGGTCGAGTCGAGCGCACTGGCCGTCAAGTCCACGGGCCAGAACACGGATCTTTGTTCGAGCTCTTGGACCATGTCGAGCAGCGAGATCCGGTCGAGCGGCCCG
>JBKPNA010000195.1:0-9010 GCA_046765695.1 Actinomycetota bacterium
CCGACGACCATGCCCTCGTAGACCTCGGTGCCCGGACCGACGAACATGCTGCCGCGCTCCTGCAGGTTGAACAGCGCGTACGCGGTGACGACCCCCGCTCGGTCGGCCACCAGGGATCCGGTCGGCCTTGTCCGCAGCTCGCCCGCCCATGGCTCGTACGCCTCGAAGACGTGGTGCATCAGGCCGGTTCCGCGGGTCTCGGTGAGGAACTCGGTGCGGAAGCCGATCAGCCCCCGCGCCGGGACCAGGTACTCCATGCGGACCCAGCCCGTACCGTGGTTCACCATCTGCTCCAGCCGGCCACGGCGTAACCCGAGCAGCGAGGTGACCACGCCGACGAACTCCTCGGGCACGTCGACGGTCAGTCGCTCGACCGGCTCGTGCACCTTGCCGTCGATCTGGCGGGTGACCACCTGAGGCTTGCCGACCGTGAGCTCGTACGACTCCCGGCGCATCATCTCCACCAGCACTGCCAACTGCAGCTCGCCACGTCCCTGCACCTCCCAGGTGTCCGGCCGTTCGGTGGGAAACACCCGGATCGAGACATTGCCCACCAGCTCGGCGTCCAGCCGGGCCTTGACCAGCCGCGCGGTTAGGTTCTTGCCGGCTCGCCCGGCGAGCGGCGAGGTGTTGATCCCGATGGTCATCGAGATGCTCGGCTCGTCCACCGTGATCAGGGGCAGCGGCTGCGGGTCATCCGGGTCGGACAGCGTCTCACCGATGGTGATCTCCGGTATCCCGGCGATCGCCACGATGTCGCCTGGGCCTGCCGACTCCGCCGGTTCCCGGTCCAGCGCCCTGGTCATCAGCAGCTCCGACAGCTTGACCGTACGGATGCTTCCGTCAGCCCGGCACCATGCCACGTTCTGGTTGCGCTGCAACGTGCCGGCGACGACCCGGCAGAGAGCCAGCCGGCCGAGGTAGGGCGACGCGTCCAGGTTGGTGACGTGGGCCTGTAGCGGCGCGCCCTCGACGTAGCTGGGTGGCGGGACATGGGAGAGGATCGTGGCGAAGAGCGGGCCGAGGTCGTCGTTGTCGGGCATCTCGCCGTTGGCCGGGGCGGTCATCGAGGCACGACCGGCGCGGGCGGAGGCATAGACGACAGGGAAGTCCAACGCAGTGGTGTCCTGGTCGTCGAGCAGGTCCAAGAACAGCTCGTAGGTCTCCTCCACCACCTCGGCGATCCGGGCGTCGCTGCGATCGGTCTTGTTGACCACGAGCACGATCGGCAACCGCTTTGCCAGCGCCTTGCGGAGCACGAAGCGGGTCTGCGGGAGCGGACCCTCCGAAGCGTCGACCAGCAGCAGCACGCCGTCGACCATCTCGAGCCCGCGCTCCACCTCTCCGCCGAAGTCGGCGTGTCCCGGGGTGTCGACGATGTTGAGGGTGACCTCGGAGCCGTCCGCCGGCCGGTGCCGAACCGCGGTGTTCTTGGCGAGGATGGTGATGCCGCGTTCCCGCTCCAGGGCAAGTGAGTCCAGCACTCGCTTCTGGACCTCCTGGCCGGCCCGGAACGCGCCGGTCTGCCAGAGCATCGCATCCACCAGCGTTGTCTTGCCGTGGTCGACGTGCGCCACGATCGCGACGTTGCGCAGATCGGCACGTACGGGCATGGCTGACGACTCGTTTCAGGGGTGGTGGGGCGGCCCGGCGAGTCTAGCGAGGCGGCCGAAACCTCGCGTTTGGCCGTCACATGACGGCAAAAGAGTGTTCGGTCAGTGTCAAAGACCCTCGTTTGCCGTCACATGACGGCAAACGCTGGGGGAGGGAGCAGGTCACCAGCCGGCGCCGAAGCAGGCGAAGGGGATCGGCTCCTCGGCTGCGGTCAGCGCCTCAGCCAGCGCGTACGCCGGTGGCGAGCCGGACGCGAGCCGGCGATGGTACTCGGTCATCAAGTCGGCCGCACCGCGATCGGAGACCTTCGCCACGCCGGCGACCACCGTCGAGGTGCCGCTGTGCAGGAACGCCCGGGTCAGACCCAACGCCTCCTCGCCGGGCCGGACCGTGGCCTGCCCGAGGTCGCACGCGGACAGCACCACCTGTTGCGGTGGATCGGGCACCCGGTCGAGGTCGTAACCCACGACTGGGCCGTCGGCGAGGGCAATCTCGGAGAAGAGTGGATTCTCTCGCTGATGCCGGCCGTGGGCCGCGACATGGACAAGCTGCGCGCCGTTGACGCTGGACAGGAAAGCCGACACGGTGACCTCATCGGGCCGCAACACCTGGCAGCCGGGCCAGGTGTCGGCCACCCGCTCGACCTCGCTGGTGGCACGGCGCAGGCCAGGTCCGGCGACCGCCACCACCGGGCCCGGTGCGAAGACGAATCGTGCATGGGCGCCCAGCCAGGTGCTGGCGGATGGTGCGACGGTGACCGGCCGGCCGACGAAGCTCGGCAGCTGGGCCCACGGGACGGACGTCAGCCGGCCCGGCGGCAGCAACACGACCGGTGCGTCGAGCAGATCAAGGGGTCTGATCAGCAGCTCGTCGAGCTGTTCCAGGCTGCGCTGCAACGACCTCTGCGCCGAGCCGCGCAGCGGGTCCGGCACCTGGTCGAGTGCGAGGACGTCGAGATCGGCGCGAATCCGCCGCCCAAGCTCCTCGGTGTCCGGGAGAGCGGCGAGCCGGCGCAACCAGCAGTCGCGACCAGTGAGTACGACGGCGTGGACCACCTCGTTCAGGTTGAAGAGCGTCACAAGCACCGACTCGCCGAGCGCATGCCGGAGGTCGGCCGTACGGGGTTCGGCCAGGGCGGCACCGCTGCCGTGCACTGTCCAGGACCTCTCACGAATCTTCCGTTCCAGGATCTGCCGCTGGCGTCGGAGCTCCGTGGTGTCTCGGCCGGCCGTCTGCTCGCGCTCGGTCTGGCTGGCGGTCCACCGCAGCTGGGTCAGCAGGTCTGCGGTCACCTCGTCCTGGGGAGGCTGCAGCGGAAGCACTCGGCCGGACACTGCGCGTGCTCGCTCCACCCAGGCCAGCACGGCAGCCGGCCGACCGGCGGCGATCTCGGCGGTGATCGCCGCAGCCGCGAGGCTCCGCGCCCTCACCGCGCTGGAGGTCTGCAGATCGAGGCTGCCGAACTGCGTCTGGTACTCGCTCAGCTCCGCCAGGCCGATCCGGGCGTGGCGCAGGCCGGAACCCCGGTCGCCGCGGGCGAAGGCCAGTGTGGCTCGGACCAGCCGACCGTGCAGCCGCAGCTCCAGCGGCTGGCTCTTGCTGATCCTGGGCAGCGGACGTGTTCGGGCCTGCTGCGGAGCCAGGTGTTCGATGGCGACCAGTCGGGCGAGCCCGGCCTGGTCGGGCAGATTGAGGCGCGTGAACGTGCGCGCGAGCCGATCAGCCACCCTGATCAACTGGTCAGTGGGCGCGCCGGCCGCGGCCTCGGCCCGTAGCAGTACCAGCTCTCCCAGGGCGGTGGCACGGCGGTTGTCGCGTGATCGTAGCCGGGTCACCGCCGCCTGGCTGAGGGACCGGGCGAGTGCGCTGTTGCCGGCAAGCAGGGCAACTTCCGCCCGGAGCAGCTCCGCTTCCGCCCGGAACTGGACCAGCTCCGTGCGCGCCAACGCGGCGCAGGCTTCGACCAGCGAGCGGTCTGCCTCACTGACCAGTCCTGCATTCAGCAGCACTTTGGCGCGGTCCGTGCCGACGACCCCCCGCTCGAAGTCGTTGTGTGCGTCGTCGACGAGCGGCATCAGCTCCAACGCCCGCGGCAGGTCGCCGGAGAGGAACTCGAAGAGACCGAGGTTGTGGGTGGCGTAGAAGGCCTGGGTTGACGTCGCTGGCTCGTGGGCCCGAGCGAGCTGCAAGGCTCGCGTGCAGTCGGCCTTGGCCATCGCGACATGGCCGAGCAGCCCCTGCACTTCGCTCCGGTTGACCAGGATCTTGCACTGGTCGTTGACCGGCGCGTAGGCGATCAACCGCTCGGCCTGGTTGAGCTGCTCCAGGGACTCGGCCAGTCGTCCCTCGCGGAGCAGCATGGCGCCTCGCTGGCCATAGATCACGACGTCGATGTCTGAGTCCGAGTCCGGGTCGCGAATGCGCTGTGCGTCGTCGAGTGCTTCGCGGGCCGCAGCGTCCCGTCCCAGCTCGTGCGAGGAGAACGCCAGGCTGAGCAGTAGGCGTGCGGCCAGCCGGCGCTCGCCCGGCTCGTACCGGTCCGGAAGGCGCGGCTTCAGGGGTCTGCCATGGGTGTCGAGCCCGAGCAGGCCCAGGGCTCGGACCAGGTTGGACTCGGCCGTGCTGAGATCGCCCGCTTCGGCAGCGGTGACTCCAGCGGCGAAGAGGCGCTGTGCCTCCTCCACCGGTCCGGGGGCGGGCGGCGCGAACTCGACCGGCGGCGCGATGCCTTCGGTACCGGGCGTTGCTGCTCCTCCGCTACTGCCTGACCAGATCGAATCCAAGGAAGGACAGTGCTTGCTGAGCCTGCTCCGCCTGGCTTGGCGGCGGATCGGCTACCTTCTGCCCGGTCAGCATCGCCTGGGCGGCGGCTCCGGCCGCTACCGGGGCCGCGAACGACGTGCCGCTCCAGGTGCCGAATCCCGTGAAGCTGTCGGGATCGACGGTCGCCCGCCAGGTGCCCACCTCCCGCTCGCTGGGCGGATTGAATCCCGTGTCGACACCGGACCGCTGCCCCGAGTCCACCAAGGGCATGGTGCTGACCAGAGCGGCTCCCGGACTGTGACAGGCGACCCATTCGCCACTGTTGCTGAACAGGGCGACGCTTCCGTCGGGGTTCAGCGCTCCGACGCTGACCAGCGGGACGGATCCGCTGGTCGTCACCAGCTGCCCGTTGCGATAGGGGCTGAACCCGGCGGGGAGCAGGGGCTGACTGGTGGCGTCGTTACCAGCTGCGGCGACCACCAGGATGCCGAGTTCCGCCAGCGCGTCCAGTGCGTGCCGCAGTGAGTTGTCGTAGCGGACTCCGGCGGCGTCGGCCTCGTGGTAGTAACCCAGGGACAGCGAGACGACATCGATGAGTTCTGACGTGGCGCCTGTGGACAGTGCATTCCGGTGCCGCTGGTGCAGGTAACCGAGGGCATTGATCAGCGCAGCCTCTTCCACGATGCCGTCGTTGTCCATCACCTTGATCGACAAGATCCTGGCATCGGGGCAGATCTGGTGGATCAGGCCGGCGATGAAAGTCCCGTGACCGAAGAACGGGTCCACCAGACCCTCGAGCGGGTCGATGAGATTGGCGAACTCCTCGCCACCACTGGTCTCATCCGCGGGTTCCACGCGGCCGGTCTCCGCGACGTAGCGGAATCTCATGACAATCGGGTCTGTGTCGGGTGCGTCGAACCAGAAGTGGTCCGCTACGCCGGTGTCGATGATCGCGACCACGGGTCGGCGATCCACTTCCGAGCGAACGGGTGGCCGGCCGAGCCAGCGAACCGGCGCCCGGCCGCCCAGCCCGGCAATGGCGTACTCCGTGGTTCCCACCGAGTGGCCGGAGCTGAACCCTACGCCGCCCCCCGCGGCATGCCCTGAGCTGAACCCCACGCCGCCGGCAACGGCGGCGAACATCAGGTGATTCAGTCCCACGTCTCCGCGGGACTCCTCAGGGAGTCGGTCGCGCAGCGTCTGCAACACCGTCCAGGCATCGGCGGGGGGCATCGAGCCCTCGGGATCCACTTCGACCTTCAGCCGGCTGACGCCGGGGGACCCGGTTCGGGCCCGCTCCTCGTGGAACCTCAGCTCTGCATCGCCGGGAGGACGAAGCCGAACCGGACCGAATCGCCGCAACGCCGAGTTGCCAAGGAGCTCATTGAACTGGTCGGTCAGCTGTCGGATCAGGGCGCCGCCACGACCTCCTGCATTGACGACGATGTCGTCACTCACATAGCTGGTGGGGCGATATCGGATGGCCCGGCCCGTTTCGAGGACGCCCAACCGGCTGTTCTCGATCCTGCGTCGGGCCAGCGCTGGCTGAACAACACTCTGCGGGTCAAGAATCCGTGCCCCGTGCCGCAGCAACACGTCGGCCGCCGGCAGCACCGGCGTGTCGGTGTAGGGCGGCTCCGGCTCGTTGCGAGTCCGAGCGACCGCTTTCACGGGCCAGACCACCTGGTATGGATCGATGTTGTTGGGCTGCATGGGTTGCCTGACTGTACGCGGCATGGGGGCGGGATTTCTTGGTCCTTCGACCGTATCGAGATCTTCGCCGCCAGGTCCAGCAGTTACCCGCACCGTAGGCTTGCGCCATGGCGGACGGCCACGACTGGTTCCGGGACTCGTTCCGAGCTGAGTACGACAAGCAGGACGCGTCCCTCGGCAGGTTCAACCTGGCGATCTTCGGCAAGACCGGCGTGGGCAAGTCGACATTGATCAACGCCATCTTCGGTGAGGAGGTCGCCCGTACCGGTATCGGCGAGCCGGTCACCCGCGGCAGCCATCTCTATCTCGACAAGTTCGGACACCTCGGCATCGTCGACACCCAAGGCCTCGAGGTCGGCAGGGACAGCAAGGAGATCCTCGCCGATCTGGCCAAGGCGATGAACACCATGCGGCGCTTGCCGTTGAGCGAGCAGATCCATGTGGCGTGGTACTGCATCCGTGGCATGGATCGCCGGTTCGAGGAGGCCGAAGCCGACTTCATCCGGCGGCTGGACGAGATGGGTCTGCCCGTGCTGGTTGTGCTCACCCAGGTGCCCTGCCGGTGGGACGCCGACGGACGAAGCCACCACCACCCCGACACCGTGCTGCTCGCCGAGCAGATCATGGCTCACCGGCTACCGATCGCCGGCGGGCGGCCGTTCATGACCTACGCAAGGGCAGACGACTTCGCCGGCCAGCCCGCGTACGGCTTGCGCGAAGTGCTCGATGCGACCTTTCGCGTTGCGCCCGAAGGTGTTCACGGAGCGCTCGTCGTCGCGCAGGAGATTGACTACGACCGGAAGGCGGAGGAGGCGCGGAAGTACATAGTCGCCGCCGCCGGTAGTGCGGCAGCCGCGGCGGCCACGCCGATCCCGTTCTCCGACGCCACACTGCTGGTGCCGATCCAGCTCGGCATGATGGCCCGGATCGCACAGCTGTACAAGATCAAATTCGAGCGGGCCGCGCTGATGGCCGTGGTCTCGGCGACGGCCGCGACGCAGGCCGGACGGGCCGCGTTCACCGGACTGCTCAAGATGGTGCCCGGTGCGGGCACGGTCGTCGGCGGCGTGGTCGGTGCCGGTGTCGCGTCCACCTTCACCTACGCGATGGGCCAGGCCTGGTTGACCATCTGCCAGCGGGTCGTCAAGGGCACCCTCGGCTCCGGTGGCCTGGTCGACAACGACCAGCTGCGGGATGTGTTCCTGGACGAGTTCCGCAAGCGACTCAAGGTCAGCCGCAAGGAGCTCAAGGCCGGCTAGCCCGTGTTCTGTAAACGGGGCCTAGATGCTGGGCATCACGTTAGGGAGCGCCGCCGCAGAAGGCACGGTGCTAGGCACGTCAAGACGGCCAACGAGTGTCGGAAGCCGGCTGTCGACACGCGGCAGCCATCTCGACGCGGCAAACGCGTCTCTCACAACCCGCGACACACGCGCGAGCCGTCACATGACGGCAAACAGGCGTCTCGGTGTGAAGTGCAACGTTGGTTAGCCGCCATATGACGGCAAACGTGGAGCAGGCGGGGCCTAGGCGAGGCTTCGCGCCCGGTTGTCGCCGTCGTGGCGGATGCCGATGCCACGTACGGAGGGTAGGCCTGCGTAGTCGATGGGAGGCGGAATTCGAAGGGCCTGGCGCGCGAGCTCGGCAAGTACCTCGCCCGTGGTCTTACACGCGGTGCGCCGTTCTTCGACGGCTGACAGTAGATCATCGTCCAGATCGACCATGATGCGCACACTCAAATGTTTCCACATTCCAGTGCCGAGTTGTCACCAGTCCCACCCTTGGATCTGAGTGTATTTCAGCCGCCTCCTTGGTCGTGGCCGGAAGCCGCGGAGGAACCGGCAGCGCTCTGCATCAGCGTGCCCGCCGACCGCGTGTGGCCAGCGGGTCGAGCGTCCAATAATGTGCCGGTCAATGACTGTTCCCGACGTGGCACCGCTGCTCGAGGGCGAGCCGCCGCATGACCAGGTGGTCTTCGCGACCAGGTTGCAGCGCTACTGGCCGGACCTGCTCACCGGGCTGGCCGGCGCCTATCCCGACCACGCCCCGGAGATGGCCTATCACCTGGTGGAGATCGCAGCCCGCAACTTCCGGGAGCGGCCGGCGGACCTTCGGCTGCTGGACCTGCGGCGACACGCGGATCCGCAGTGGTTCCAGCACCAGCAGATGCTGGGCTACGCGACGTACGCCGACCGGTTCGCCGGCAACCTGAAGGGCGTTGCGGACCGGGTCGACTACCTGGCCGACCTCGGGGTCACCTACCTGCACCTGCTACCGCTGCTGAAACCTCGCGAGGGTCCCAACGATGGCGGCTACGCGGTGATGGACTACCGTGCCGTCCGCGAGGACCTGGGAACCATCGATGATCTGCGTGCGCTGGCCACCGTGCTGCGGTCGCACGGCATCTCCCTCACGCTCGACCTGGTGCTGAACCATGTCGCCGCCGAGCACGAGTGGGCGGTGAACGCACGCGCCGGGGACGCCTTCTATCGCGACTACTTCTACATGTTCGCCGACCGGACCCAGCCGGACGCGTACGAGAAGTCGCTCCCCGAGGTCTTCCCGGACTTCGCGCCGGGCAACTTCACCTTCGACGAGGAGTCGTCCTCGTGGGTCTGGACCACCTTCAACAGCTGGCAGTGGGACCTGAACTGGCGCAACCCCGAGGTGTTCTACGAGTTCGCCGACCTGATCCTCTGGCTGGCCAACCTGGGCGTGGAGTGCCTGCGGCTCGACGCGATCGCCTTCATCTACAAGCGGCTGGGCACCAACTGCCAGAACCAGCCCGAGGTCCACGCGGTCACCCAGGCGCTGCGCGCGGTCGCCCGGATCGGCGCCCCGGCGCTGATCTTCAAGGCGGAGGCCATCGTCGGACCCGCCGACCTGGCGCCGTATCTCGGCGTCGGCAAGCATGCCGGCAAGG